>CAYHRX010000159.1:0-5204 GCA_964359075.1 uncultured Chitinophagales bacterium | reverse complement strand
TGCCTTAAGTCGAACAGAGTGTTGAAGGCGGCGTAAACAGCCCTTCCTGTTTTGGTTCTTTGTCAAGCCATCATCCTCGTTGATGGCTTTTTTGTTCTCTTCCGAGGCAAGCCACTGAGACACGGAGTCACTGAGGGTGTCAACGTGGGCTGCTTCTTTTTTATCATCTCAGTGCCTCTGTGGCTAATTCATGCAAAAGGTCTCACTACAACTTACGCTACCGAATTCACTCACGCTGCTCCGGATTCTCCTGACTCCGGTGTTTGCATACCTCCTCCTTTCCGAATCATCATTCAACAGACAACTCTCGCTGGCCGTCTTCATCGCCGCCGCGTTAACAGATTGGTATGACGGATGGTTTGCCAGGAAGTTCGGCGATACATCCCGCTGGGGAAAATTCCTCGATCCTCTTGCAGACAAGATCCTCTCTTCGGTCGCGTTGCTCGTGTATGCTGGGCTTGGATTGGTCGATGCCTGGATGGTCTGGATCGTCATCGTCCGCGATTTTCTTATTACCGGCCTGCGAAGCTACGCCGAATACCGGGGTCAACCGATCGTAACATCAAAGGGCGCTCAGGCGAAAACGTTCGGGCAGTTCGTCATCATCTATTATATCCTCATTCTGTACGTTGCACGGAGTGTTCCATTCATCGACTCAGAATGGGGCGGAACGATTGATGCTCTGATGCATCCACAGGTGCTTTTCGGAATGATGCTCGTCGTTACACTTTCCACCGTTGGCACGGGCATCGCATACGTCTTCGATAACAGGAAATTCCTCCGGGAACTTTATGACGGCGTCGGATCAGGAAGAGAAAGCCGGTAGAGCATCTCTTCCCTTCTTCACCAAACTCATCGCAACGGGGTTCTTCTCCGGTTACCTCCCGTGGGCATCCGGCACAGTCGGGACAATCGTCGGACTCCTCATCTACCTCCTGCTGCCCGCCGACTCGTCAAACATTCTCTTTGTTGCAAGCGTCGTCTGTTTCTTCCTCGGCGTGTACACCTCGGCGAAGGTTGCCGCTTCTGTGGGCCACCAGCTCTCGAAGAGCGCTCAGTTTGCAAAGTCAACATTCCAACCGCGAGACCTGCACACAACCGCCGACCCCTCCGTTGTGGTCATCGATGAGATCGTGGGAATCTGGATTGCTCTCCTCCTTGTCCCAAAGACCGGGCTTGCTATCTGTGTTGCGTTCATCTTCTTCAGAATGTTTGATGTCATCAAGCCCCCACCGGCTCGTCAACTTGAGCGACTCCCCAACGGCTGGGGGATCATGCTGGATGATGTTGTGGCTGGAGTGTATGCGAATCTTTCGACGCAGGCTACACTCCAGGTTATTCAGGCAATCCTTGGTCGTTCCACATAGCAACTCGTGGTCAAGCACTTTCCTGTGGACCTGGTTTGCGATTCCGCCAGTTTGTAGCGTGCTTGAAATCCGAGGAACAAAGAAATCGAAGAGCATGAAAGCTGAAATCCTCACCATCGGCGATGAGCTCCTCATTGGCCAGGTCATCAACACCAATCAGGCATATATCGCCGAGAAGCTGAACGAAGTTGGCGTGGACGTGGAACGAATGACGACCTTAGGCGATAACCCAGACGCCATTCTCGAAGCATTCGATGAGGCATGGCAACGGCGAGACATCGTCATCGTCACCGGCGGACTCGGCCCCACCCACGATGACATCACCAAGAAAGCCGTGTGCAAGTTCTTCGAGACAGACCTCGTAAGCAACGACGCTGTCCGCAAGCATATCGAGACGCTGCTGGCCAGGCGCACCATGGCTTGGAACCCGACGGCGGAGGAGCAGACACTGGTCCCTCGCAAAGCAAAGGTCATCGCCAACCCTGCAGGCACAGCCGCAGGGATGCTGTTTGAGGAGAAAGGCAAGTGTTTCATTGTGTTACCAGGCGTGCCATACGAGATGAAGGAGATGATTGATCGGTCGGTCATTCCACTGCTTGCGTCCAAAGTATCTGGCTCCATCATACGGCATCTCACGCTGAGGACCACGGGCATTGCAGAGAGTATGCTTGCGAGACAGCTTGGAGACATTGATGAGATTCTCCAGGGTGCGAAGCTGGCATTCCTCCCTTCTGCAACAGGCGTGCGGCTGCGGATCACCGCGTACGACAAGGATTCCGCCAGTGCTGAGCGCAGGGTGAAGGAAGTAGAGGAACGCATCCGTGCAAACGTGCAGAAGTACATCTACGGCACGGGAGAAGAAGAGCTTGAGGAAGTACTTGGTCGCATTCTTATGGAACGAAAGCTGACCATCGCTGTCGCTGAGTCCTGTACAGGCGGACTTGTTTCCGACAAGATCACCAATGTCAGCGGCAGCTCGAACTACTTCGAGCGTGGAGTAGTAGTGTACAGTAACAAGTCAAAGATGGAACTGCTAGGCCTCCCCGAGGAATTGATCAAGGCCCACGGCGCGGTGAGCAAGGAAGTGGCAGAAGCCATGGCTGCCGGAATTCGTCGGGTGGCTCGAACCAGCATAGGTCTCGCGACAACTGGCATCGCCGGTCCCACAGGCGGAACGCCAGAGAAGCCGGTCGGACTCGTCTGGATCGGTTACTCTGACAGAAACGCTACTCTAGCGCTGAAGTTCAACTTCGGCGATAACCGTGTTAGAACAAAGGAGCGTGCAGCACAGGCAGCGCTGGAGTTGGTGAGGAGAAGGGTGTTGAAGATTGAGTGACGCGTTGCAGACGACCGAACTCAACCCCCTTACTCCCCCTTTTCTTTTCGGGACGCATGCGGACGGGAATCCGAGGTTCGCGACGTGCGTAGAGTTGTTGCTCGAGGAGAATGAGTCGACGCCGAAGTTGTCAGGCCATTCCTGCGGGGAGCAGAGCGTGTATGGGTAAGAGGTCGTGCCATGCTGAACCGTATCCGTGACCTGGAGGTTGCATCTCAGCCGGATCGGGATTACCTTTTGTAAGGAGGATTAGGATATGCCAGAGGATAGCAGACTCGTTGAACTCATGAGCCAGATGCTTAATGAGCAGCGGCTGATGAAAGCAGAACAGCAAGAGACAAATCGCCGACTCGGTGGATTATCAGGCGAAGTAAACTCACTTGCCTCAAGAGCAGGAAAACTGGAAGAGCAACAGCAGATCACCAACACCATCCTCCGGCAGCATAGTCGGGACCTTGAAAAACTCGACTCCCAACTCCAGGAGGTGAATGCAACACTGAAAGAGCATACCCAACAACTGAAACAGATCACTGAATTCCTCTCAACACGTGTTCCACACTGGGGCGATAGCATTGAGATTCTATCAAAGCAAGGCAGCGTCTCAGGAACGCTGAAGAAAGCGGGGTGACACAAGCAGGCCCCCGATGCCCTCCCTCCGCCTCTTCCTCGCCATCGAAACACCACCCGATATCAGGCCACGAATTGCTGCAATCCGTGACAGGCTGGAGACTTCCGACGCTGATGTCAAATGGGAGCCGGATGAGAAACTCCACGCAACGCTCAAGTTTCTCGGAAGTAGTGATGAGGGGCTGTTACCTGAAATCGTTTCTTATATTGAGGGGGTATCCAAACAATCAGACCCTCTCCACCTGAAGTATGCCGGTATCGGGTGTTTCCCGAGCCGACGAGCACCGAGAGTCATTTGGGTGGGAATGGAAGATCTTAAGGGAAACCTGACCTCATTCCAACAGGAGATCGAGTCTGCGCTTGCGCCGCTGGGGTTTGAACGTGAGGAGAGGAAGTTCCATGCCCATGTCACATTGGGGAGAGTCAAGGGTAACAGGAAAATCAAGGGCTTGCTTCGCAAAATAGAATCAATTACCTTTGAGAGCCAGCCGGTGGAAATACGTGAAGTTGCTCTTATCAAAAGTGAGCTGAGGCCCAGCGGGTCAATCTACACCACTCTCAAGACAATTCCACTCAGCAAGTAGCACACATACTTATCGAGGAGCGAAATATGGCAGACGAGAAAGAGTCCAAAGCACAGGCACTAAAGATCGCTATAGACCAGATCGAGAAGCAGCATGGTAAGGGCGCTGTGATGCGGTTGGGCGAAGGTCCGATTGCACAGGTGGAGACAATCTCCACAAGTTCCATCTCTCTCGATGCTGCGTTGGGCATCGGCGGCATCCCACGCGGACGTGTGACAGAAGTGTTCGGCCCGGAATCCTCCGGCAAGACGACCATCTGCCTCCACATCATCGCTGAAGCCCAGAGGAACGGCGGCATCTGCGCTTTCATCGACGCAGAGAATGCGCTCGATATCGCCTATGCGAAGAAGTTGGGCGTGGATGTAAACAACCTCCTGCTCTCTCAACCCGAGTTTGGCGAGCAGGCACTCGAGATCGTGGAGACACTAGTCAGAAGTAATGCGCTTGACGTGGTTGTCATCGACTCGGTTGCAGCGTTGACACCTCGTGCAGAAATTGAAGGCGAGATGGGTGATCCCACCATGGGCGTACAAGCTCGCCTGATGTCGCAAGCGCTCCGCAAACTGACCTCCGCCATCAGCAAATCCAAAACCACTGTCATTTTCACCAATCAGTTGCGCATGAAGATCGGCGTGATGTTCGGGAATCCCGAGACGACCACGGGCGGTAATGCCCTCAAATTCTACGCTTCCATCCGTCTTGACATCCGTCGCATCGAGGCCATCAAGGACGGCACGAATATCATCGGCAACAGAACTCGTGTCAAAGTCGTGAAGAACAAGGTTGCTCCTCCATTCCGCGAGGCGCAGTTCGACATCCTTTACAATGAAGGCATCTCCAGGCTCGGCGACCTCGTGGACACTGCTGTTGAGCACAACATCATTGCAAAATCAGGGTCATGGTTTTCCTACAAAGAGGATCGCATCGGACAGGGACGTGACGCCGTGAAGAAGTACTTGCAGGAGAATGAGAAGATCGCCAAAGAAATCGAGATGGAAACGCGAAAGAAGCTCGGTCTCGTCCCCACAAACGGGACGGCCAAGCCCGAAGTCAAGACCGGAGTTCCTCCGATACCGGGTGCAAAGTCTGCTGCCCAGCCAGTTACAGTAGGCAAACCAGAACTCGCAAGGAAGAAGTAGACCATACTGTGAGTTGAGGCGCAGCCCATGCTGCGCCTCAATGTGTCTTCGATTCCTCCTCTACCTTTGAACGCATGAATGAACATGCGCATCACCAAGATTGAATCCCAACAAAAAAACCCCGGACGGAAGAGCATCTACGCTGACGGAG
>CAYHRX010000158.1:0-7636 GCA_964359075.1 uncultured Chitinophagales bacterium | reverse complement strand
ACCCGGAGGACGTCGACTACATCAACGTCCATGGCACGTCAACGCCGCTCGGCGATATCAGCGAGACACTTGCCATCAAGACGACATTCAATACCCACGCTCCGAAGATCAACATCAGCTCCACAAAGTCAATGACGGGTCATTTGCTTGGCGCGGCGGGAGCGGTGGAAGCCATCGCGGCAATCATGGCCTGTTATGCAGACACCATTCCCCCAACCATCAATTATGAGTTCCCTGATCCCGAGTGCGACCTCAACTACACACCGAATGTTGCGGTGAAGCGCACGGTGCGGTATGCATTGAGCAACACGTTCGGGTTCGGTGGTCATAATGCAACATTGATAGTAAAGAAATTCACCAGAAATTGAGAAGCACATGGGTTGGGTTGCGGATCTTCTGAAGAAGATCTCCTCGAGGTGGGAAGACAGCAAGCTCGTCGAAGAAGAATCAGCACAGAAGAACCTCCTTCTCAGAAACATCTCGCGGTTCCAGCATCTCACCGGTTACGCAATCAAGGACCAGGAAATCTTCGTCCTCGCGTTGCTCCATCGTTCCTTCCTTCAGCGTCCGGCCCAGCCGGCCCACTCAAACGAGCGGCTTGAGTTCCTCGGCGATTCCGTTCTCAACCTGGTTGTCGCCGAGTACCTGTACCATCATTTCCCAAATGCAGAAGAAGGGGAGCTGACAAAGATACGGTCACGGTTGGTGAACCGGAAGGCTCTCGCCGCGTACGCCAAAGAAATCCAGCTCATGGATTTCATCTTCATGAGCCCCAGCGCTGCCCAGTCCATCGGCAAAGGGTACGATACGATCATTGCCGACACATACGAGGCAGTGATTGCCGCGATCTATCTTGACGGGGGATATCCTGACGCGAAGAAGTTTGTGGAACGACAGGTACTCGGGGCCATCAAAAGCGGCGCAGTGGTGACCGACGATGAGAACTTCAAGAGCATCCTGCTGGAATATGCACAAGGACGCGGGCTTGGTGTTCCGCGTTATGTGATTGTGAAGGAAGAGGGCCCTGACCACGACCGAACCTTCACGGTGGAAGTCGTGTTGAACTTGGTGAAGCTCGGATGCGGCACGGGCAAGAACAAGAAAGAGGCTGAACAAGCCGCCGCAAGCAAGGCACTCGAAGAACTTCAGAAAGAACAATGACAATCAATCAGACGAACGAAGAGCTGTTCCAATCACGACACATTGGGCCCGACGGGCGCGACCTGCCGGAGATGCTTGACTCTATCGGCGTCAGATCATTGGACGACCTTATCGACCAGACAGTTCCGAAGAACATCCGGTTGAAGACTCGTCTGAACCTCCCGGAAGCTATCAGTGAGCACCGTTACCTCGAGATGCTTGCCGGCATCGCCAGAAAGAACAAGGTCTTCACATCGTACATCGGTCTTGGGTTCTACGACTGCATCGTGCCACCGGTGATCCAAAGGAACATCCTTGAGAACCCCGGCTGGTACACTCAGTACACGCCGTATCAGGCAGAGATCGCGCAGGGCCGACTTGAAGCGCTCATCAACTTCCAGACAATGGTGATGGACCTGACCAGGATGGACGTTGCCAACGCATCATTGCTGGATGAAGGGACGGCAGCGGCGGAGGCGATGGCGATGCTGCACGGGATCGTGAGCAAGCAGTCGCCGAACACCCACAGGTTCTTCGTCTCTGACACGTGCTTTCCACAGACGATTGACGTCCTGAAAACGCGGGCAACCCCTTTGAACTTCGAGCTCGTCATCGGAGACCACAGCAGCATACAGCTTGATTCGACATTCTTTGGTGCGATCGTGCAGTATCCCGCGCAGGATGGAGCGGTGCATGACTACAGGTCATTCATCGAGCGTGCGCATGCTGCCGGCGTTCTCGTGGTTGTTGCCGCAGACCTGTTGAGTCTGGCGCTGCTGACGCCGCCCGGGGAATTTGGCGCCGACGTTGTCGTCGGCAACTCGCAGCGGCTCGGTGTGCCGCTTGGTTTCGGCGGACCGCATGCTGCCTTCTTTGCAACGAAGAACGACTACATCCGCAACATGCCGGGCAGGATCATCGGCGTCTCCATCGACGCGCACAACAACAAAGCGTACAGGATGACACTGCAGACAAGGGAACAGCACATCCGGCGCGAGAAGGCAACGTCGAACATCTGTACAGCACAAGCGCTGCTTGCAATCATGGCAGGGATGTACGGAGTGTATCATGGCCCGAGCGGCATCAGACGCATTGCACAGAACATCCACCGCGCAGCAACAATAGTGGACGAGGAGTTGAAGAGCCTTGGCTACTCTCAGACCAACCAGGTCTATTTCGATACGCTGAAGGTGAAGGTCGATTCTGCATCCAAGGTCCGCACACTCGCCGAGGCTGCCGAGATCAATCTCCGTTTCATCGATGAGCAGCATGTGGGCATCTCTGTGGATGAGACAACGATGCCGGAAGATATTCAGAGGATCGTCTCCGTTTTCGCGAGGGCCGCAGGAAGAGGGTTCAAAGGCGTGAATGCGTCTGTAGAATCAAACGGCGTTGCCTTCCCCGCGCCATTCAACCGGACAAGCGGATTCCTGACACACCCGGTGTTCAATTCCTATCACTCCGAATCCGCGATGATGCGGTACATCAAGAGCCTGGAGAACAAGGACCTTTCTCTCACCCACTCGATGATCCCTCTCGGCTCATGCACGATGAAGCTGAACGCTGCCTCCGAGCTGATGCCGATTAGCTGGCGGGAGTTCTCGCGCATCCATCCATTTGCTCCGCTCAATCAGGTACAGGGATACATTGAGATCTTCAAAGAAGTTGAAGCTCAGCTCTGTGCAATCACGGGGTTGGCTGCGGCATCGCTTCAGCCAAACTCGGGTGCACAGGGAGAGTACACGGGCCTGCTGGTCATCAGGGCATATCACAACGATCGTGGACAGGGACATCGGAACGTCGCGCTCATTCCGTCATCGGCGCACGGGACAAATCCGGCAAGCGCGGTGATGGCGGGTTGCAAGGTCGTGGTGGTGAAGTGCGACGAGATGGGAAACATCGACTTGGACGACCTGCGTGCAAAGGCGCAAGAGCACAAGAACGACCTTGCCTCACTGATGGTGACGTATCCCTCAACCCACGGCGTGTTCGAAGAGCGCATCCAGGAAATCTGCCAGATCATCCACGACAACGGCGGACAGGTATATATGGATGGAGCAAACCTGAATGCTCAGGTGGGTCTCACGAGTCCTGCGGCAATTGGCGCCGATGTCTGTCATATCAATCTTCACAAAACGTTCGCGATCCCACACGGCGGCGGCGGACCGGGCATGGGCCCAATCTGCGTTGCGAAGCATCTCGCTCCCTATCTCCCCGGACACCCCATTGTAAAGACTGGCGGCTCGAAAGCCATCCACGCCGTCGCAGCCGCACCTTGGGGAAGCTCAAGCATCATCCTGATCTCTTATGGATACATCAAGATGCTGGGAGCAACCGGAGTTACCGAAGCAACACGGTACGCTATCCTCAATGCCAATTACCTGAAATCCAGGCTTGAAGACCACTACCCTGTGCTCTATCAGGGAAAGAACGCCCGAGTCGCACACGAGTTCATCCTTGACCTTCGCCCACTGAAGCAATCCACAAATGTAGACGTCGAAGACGTCGCCAAGCGCCTGATGGATTACGGATTCCATGCACCAACGGTCTCCTTCCCGGTTCCGGGCACACTGATGATCGAGCCGACGGAAAGCGAATCGAAAGCCGAGTTGGATCGTTTCGCCGATGCGTTGATAGCGATACGAAAAGAAATCCAGGAGATTGTCGATGGCAAGGCCGACCCGAACGACAACGTGCTGAAGAACGCTCCGCATACCGCGCAGGCCGCGTTGAGCGAAGACTGGAACCATCCCTACACTCGTTACAAAGCCGTCTATCCGTTGTACTATGTGCGGCAGAGAAAGTTCTGGCCGGCGGTCGGGCGGATCAATAACTCGTACGGCGACAGGAACATCATGTGCGCGTGCCCGCCGATTGAGTCATACGCAGAACAGGAAGCCGAAGCGGCGCAGAAGTGACAGCTTGAACTTGTGCAGCCATCCCCCATACGTGGGTTGAAACCCACCTTGGGATACGAATTGCTTTGCTCGTTGGAGGCTGTCCATCGAACATGAACGATTCTGTCCGAAGGACTCCTTACAGAGGAGAATCGTTCTACAACATCTTTAAGTTGCACAAGCCCTCACACAGGGCTTGTTTCTTTAGTCAAAGGTCTATGAGAATCTTTCTCTTTACGCTCGTCGCATTCATCGGTACGCTTCCCTCTCCGGCGCAAACCGATTCCATCCGCGATCCGTTCACCACATCATTGGTGGTTGATACGATCATCGTCTCTGGCAACGAGAAGACCAAAGCATACGTCATCCTCGATGAGATGACGATCAAGCCCGGCATGGAGGCGACCGCAGAACTGATCGAGTTCGACAAGAACAGGATTTACAGTCTCGGCCTCTTCACACGTGTGGAGATCCTTGGCGACACACTTGAGGGAAAACGGTTCCTGCTGGTGGACGTGAGCGAGCGGTGGTTCCTCATCCCGCTGTTGTTTGGCGGGTTCCGGGATGGCGATCCGAAGAAGCCGTATCTCGGAGTCGGGTTGCTCTACAACAATCTCTTCGGACGCAACCAGAAGGTGGCCGGCACACTCGTGTTCGGCTACAATCCATCGCTCGGGTTCAGTTTCACCGATCCACTGATCAGCCGGGCCCACCGACTCTTCTTCTCCGGAAATGTCTCGTACTCACGCATACGCAACAAGAGCAAAGTTGAGTCGGCGCTGACCGGCGACTTCGACGAGGACCACTACAACATCAACGCAACTGTGGGGCATCGGTACAACCTGTTTGAGACCACTGCGTTCACCGCCGGGTTCACGATGGTGAGTATCGACGAATACAGACCAAACCGTACCGCATCGCCCAACGGCAAAGACGCGTTCATTTTTGCTTCGGTTGGCTACACACGAGACTCACGCGACCTCCGTGAATATCCATCGAAGGGGTCGTTTGTGAGTCTGTACCTTACCAAAAGCGGCTTCGGCGAAGCCGAACTGAGCTTTACTCGCCTCGGCACGGACCTGCGGAAGTACCTGCCGCTGCCCCTGGACTTCACACTTGCCGGTCGCCTACATGCCTCCTTTGTCTCCGGCACATTCGTGCCAGCACACAGCCGGGTGTACTTCGGGTATGGCGAGAGGATACGCGGCTACTTCAAGGATGTGTTTGAGGGAGAGGATCTGGTGGGAACAACCGTTGAGCTGCACTGGCCGTTACTGAAACCACGGACGATCAATTTTACAGCCATCTCGATCCCTCAGGAGTTTTCCGTCTGGAGGTTCGGGATCAGTCTGGCAGTGTTTGCGGACGCAGGTGTTGCATGGTTCCGCAAGCAGCCGGTGACGCTCGGCTCGTTTGCCTCCGGGTACGGCACCGGCGTTCACTTCCTCCTCCCCTACAGCGCCATCATGCGTGTGGAGTACGCATGGAATGAGTACGGGCGGGGACAGTTCATTTTGGATTTCCGGACTTCTATCTAAGACGACAATCCACGAATGCACACGAATACACACTAATTGATTAGTTTTTCTTCGTGTCAATTCGTGGATGATTTCAGCCATGGAATACTTCTACACACCACCACACCTCATTACCACACGCGATCTCACGATTGAAGGGGACGAGTTCAACCACCTCACGCATGTGATGCGCAAGAAGGTCGGCGATACGATACGCGTTGTGGATGGTGCAGGCACTACCTTCGACGTAACAATTGCCGAAGTCAGCAAGCGCACGGCACGGTGCGAGATCACGGCGTCACACAAGCGACTCAACGAGCCGGATGTTGACGTTACGCTTGGCGTTGCGATCCTGAAGAATGCCTCCAGGTTTGACTTCCTCGTCGAGAAGGCGACAGAGCTTGGCGTGAACACGATCGTTCCCCTGCTCAGCGAGCGCACCATTCCCCGCCATGCAAAGACCGACCGTTGGCAGAAGCTTGCGTTGGCGGCGATGAAACAGAGCGGACGGTGCGTGCTGCCGGTTGTCAGAGCGCTGACACGCTTCGACGACTTCGTGACATCCCCCCCGCCCAACCAGCTCAGGCTCATCCCCCACGAAAAAGCCAATCGCCCGTTGAGAGAGATTCTCCAACAACACAAGCTCTCATCGCTTACCATGTGCATCGGGCCCGAAGGGGGATTCAGCGACGAAGAGGTCACGCTTGCGCAAGACGCAGGGTTCCAACAGGTCTCTCTCGGACCACGAAGGTTGAGGACGGAGACGGCGGCGGTGGTGTGTGCGGGGATAGTCCTGAGTCAGGATTCCGGAATCAGGGGTCAGGGATTGGATAAGGCGGGTCAGCATCTTTGTGGTCGTGTTAGATAGCCCGGCCGTGCGAACCCATTGCAATGGAAAGAAACCGCACATATGCAGGGATAGAAACTCCTGCGCTACACACCTGACTGATCAGACCAAATCCAACAGATCCTTAAACAACTGCAATGCCAATTTGGTATCTCCTCAGTGGTTCATGCACACCTCTGCCCCCTGACTCCGGACTCCTGATTCCTGTTGCATCATCCAACGGACTCTTCACTGTGAGTCCTCCCTTGTTGAGTACGTGGGTGTAGATCATTGTCGTGCGCACATCTTTGTGCCCCAATAATTCTTGAACCGTTCGGATGTCGTATCCGGTTTCAAGGAGGCGTGTTGCGAACGTGTGTCGGAATGTGTGGCAGCTTCCGTGCTTGTGAATTTGTGCACGAACAATTGCTTGCTTCACCTCGCGCTGCACTGAGCTTTCATCAACGTGGTGGCGTTTGATTCTTCCCGAATCTGGATCGCGTGAGCGGTGAGAAGCTGGAAAGATGTACTGCCAGTTCCAAGACTTGGTTGCATTCACGTACTTCCGCTCTAATGCGTATGGAAGCGAGACCTCACCATAACCTGCCACAAGATCAGACTCATAAACTTCCCGAACTTTTTCTAATTGACTTTTCAGTGCCAGAACGAGCGAGCTTGGCAACATGGTGACGCGGTCTTTCTCCCCTTTGCCGTCACGAACGATGATTTGGCTCATGCCGAAATCAATATCCTGCACGCGGAGTTTGATGCACTCGAAAAGGCGAAGCCCCGAGCCGTACAACAAACTTGCGCGAAACTTGTTTGCTCCCTTCAATTGGTTCAGAACTGCGCATGCCTCTTCGTGAGTAAAAACCACGGGAAGATGACGGGGACGATGTGCCCGAAGGAATGAGCCGATATCGCCGAGGTCTTTTTGCAGCACGTTGCGATACAGGAAAAGGATTGCGTTGAACGCTACGTTTTGAGTGGATGCAGCAACATTTTCCCGCTCGGCGAGATGAGTGAGAAAGGCGCGGATTTCTTCCTCGCCCATCGTTAAAGGATGACGCTTGTTATGAAACAGGATGTACCGCTTGATCCAGAGCCGGTAGGATTCGATTGTTCGTGGGCTCATGTGTTTGAGCCTCATAACGGAAACGAGTTGGTCAAGGAGTTTTGGTTTGTTGCTCATTTTGACTGCTATGGGTTGTATTTTGAGAAACAGTTTCGGATATTTGAGGGAGCCTTCTACTTAA
>CAYHRX010000157.1:0-7643 GCA_964359075.1 uncultured Chitinophagales bacterium | reverse complement strand
GATTAAATCGACCGAGTCCACCCGACCAAATGCCGAGGAAGAGTATATCGTTGATGTTTTCACAGAATGCGCGCACGGAGGGATTCATCAGCGCTCCTTCATGCTCCGCGTCTGCATATATTTTGACGGCGTTCTGTGTTACTGGATCCACGCGTACAATGTACGGAAGATAGAACGTCCCCAGCCAGAGAAATCCAGGCCGATCTTGATACATTGCCCACACACCAGCAAAGTGAGAAGAGTCGCCCTGAATTCCCCACGGAACAAACCTGTGTCGAATCGAATCAAGGACAAATGCGCCTTTTGACTCAGTACCAATGAGCAAGCGACCATCCCTCGTCTCGTACATTGCCCTGATTGCGTTACCCCAGGGGAGAGTGTAACGAACAAACTTGTCCTCGGTCGGTTCATAGCGGTTGGCCACACCATCACTACCACCAATCCAGAGTTCTCCGTTACGGCGCTGGCACAGGGCGAAGATTCCGTCATTGCTCAAGCTGCATTGTTCGCGCGGATTGTGCTTGTATTGCAGAAAACGGTTTGTCCCGCTGCGCCTCCGAAAAAGTCCGTCGTCCGTACCGACCCACAGATCTCCATCATCAGTTTCAAGGAGCGAGAAGACATCACGGGCATGCAGACCGCCGTGTTTGTCAGGTTCATAAGGAATGTGCGTAAACCTCTGTCGATGAGGATCGAAGCGATTGACGCCGCCGCGGTAGGTACCTACCCATAGCGCCCCGCTCCGATCAACACAAATGGAGTATGCGCGATCTCCGTGCAGTCCGTTAGCATCACCCTCATCTTTGTAGCGCGTAAACCTGCCGGACACAGCATCGAGCATATCCAATCCCGAAAACGTCCCGACCCACAACCGTTGCTGATGATCTTCCGCCAAAGCAAGTACCCTGTGATCGGAAAGAGTTTTCTGGTCGCCTACGCTGGATCGGTACTGCTCCACTGTTTGAAGGTCAGAGCTGATTCGGAACAAACCGGCGGGGAAAATGCTGACGAAAATATCTCCCCGGGATGATTGGCAAAGCGCGCTCACACTGTGACCCGCTATTGATGCAAACCCTGGAGCTGATTGTTCTGGAATGAGCGAATCTCCTGCTACGGAAAAAACTCTGAGACCTGCCGAGGAGCCGACGAACAAACGCTTTTCGTGTTGATCAAAGAGCATGACACTCGCGCGAAGCCAGGGTTCCGCCCCGGTGAATACACGTACCGGTTCACGACCCGTTCCATATTTGTATAAGCCATGACTGGTTGAGATCAACACATTGGAATCCTCCCCCTCACACAACACCGCCTCTCCCTTCGCAAGGTTGAGTCTGCGGAACGTCCGTGTCCCTGGTTCCGTGACAGTCACGTCACCAGTTGTACATGACCACAATCTCCCCTTCGAATCCACCGTAAGACTTCTGATCACGCTGGCGGGAAGGGAACTTATATTACGTGGATCGTTCTTGAAGACCGTGAAACTATAGCCATCGTACATGTTCAGGCCGTCTTCGGTGCCGAACCACATGAAACCGAGCGAATCTTGAGCAATACAGGTGACGATGTCCTGAGAGATGCCATCTTCGACGCCGATGTGTTGGAACTTCAACGACTGGGCAATGAGTGACGGTGCAAGCAGAACCAGCGCAACCAAGAGTACAAACATCATTATTACGATATTCCGGCTCTGTAAGACCTGCATGGCTGAGGAAGAAGTGTAGCGGCAAATCTATGAGATCAAGTACTCACATACAAGTGGGGATTCTTTGGATTTTCTTCCGAATTCCAATTTCGAGCGCGTAATTACAGCGAGGCGTGCAGCCTACACAATGCCCGGCATGTGAACAAACGACGGCTGGCGTATTTGGATGGAGGCGATTGATTGGCTGAGAGTTGAAGCGTAGGCCCGTTCCTTTGGCGTTGGCATTTCATCCCAGGTGCGGTCGTCGAGAACCCGACCAGTGAGCTTCTTCCTTGTTCCGCCCCATTGCTTGAAGAAGAACGGAACATGTTGCACCTTGCACTCGTGTCGTATCAGTCTGACCCATCGGGCATCCATCGGACGGCACCTCGGACCGGATTCACCGCCGACGATCACCCAGTCGATACCATCCAGATCGAGCACCGGGATTTCTTCGAGCAGAGGCTCGATTGAGAGGAAGCGAACGGCAGAATGTACTTCACGCAGGTCATCGATCCGAAAGAGATACTTGACAGACTCAACGCTCACACCCATCCACACATTCGTTGGCCAGGGCAACGAATGAGCCAAGCATTTCAACCTGTCCGATCTCTTTGTGAGGATCTGGAACTTGTGCCAGTGCGCCGCCTGCATGGTCTCGAAGACTTTGAAGATGAAGTCGGCAGGCACTCGCTCATGGAAGAGATCGCTCATCGAGTTGACGAAGATGGTGCGAGGCTGTTTCCATCGCAGGGGAAGGTCCAAACGCTCGGGCCAAAGCTTGAGGTCGAACCCTTGCTCAAACGGATGACCCGGCACGCCGCGAAACCGTTCTGCAAACGTCTCGGCATAGCAGTGCTTGCAGCCCGGACTTATCTTCGTGCAGCCGGTGACTGGGTTCCAGGTGGAGTCGGTCCATTCGATTGGGGAGTTCTGCGACATCTGCTATCTAACAAAATGGTAGTTCAGGTTCATCAATATAGTGTTTGGCCTCCTGCCAGAATTTGTAGCCGCGTTCGTGCCGGGAGAAGAATGCAAGATGGTACAACGGAAGGTTTCGGTCGTCAGATCGAACTTCAATCATCGAGCTAAGCGACTCATCGAGATACCTCAACTTGATCATTTGGCCTGCATATTCCTGCGCCAAGAATCTCCTGAAGCTTGTATCCTTCCTTGACGTCAACTTCCAGCGTTCTCGCCAGTCACTGAGCCCGAGAAACTTGTCTATCGTCTCATTGTTCTCAGCGGCGTATCTGGCTTCATTCCTGTTTGCATCCATTGCAAGAGCTAATAGAATAAGGAAATCAGCAAAGTACTGACTAAGAGTTTGAATGGTTTCAAAGTCGATTTTCAATGAGAACGGGTCGACAAAGCAAAACGATAGCACCTTGTTTGTCTTGGAATACTGTGGCATCAACCCTATGATTTCATCGACCTTCTTGTTACAATCCCCTAGGACGAAATGTACATCAACTTCAGGATAGTCTCTTCTCACTCGTTGCTGTAACGCATCAAGATTTCGCTCGTCGTTATCACAGAAAATGTACCTATCATACTTATCAGGTACACTAAGGGCAATAAGTGGTGAGGTAAGTACAATCTTGTTCGTTTTCTTTGTTCGTGCTCTGCCCGCACCAGCAAAGAGATCGATATAAACTCTCTTGTCCCATCTTTCCTTCATCCCTGTGGAGAAAATCCTGTTATAGAAACCAATGAAACGGTACTTGTATTCTGCCCAGGCACCGACCGGCGGAGTCACTAATCCGTCTTCGGGCAGATACTCCGCCTGTGGCTCAGAGACTCTATTGATATTCTCTGTGGACATGAAGGTTCTCGGTTTCCAGTTTTGCTACCCCGACCTCTCCGCCTCCACAATGCGCACGATCCCAAAGTTCATCCAAGAACTTCCAACACCCACGTGCGAAAGCGGACCAGTTGTTTCCAGAGTTGCTCAACGTCCTTCCGGTCGTACATCTCACCACTGTAGGAGACGGATGTCTTGTGGTCAATGATACGACGAAGCTGGTTGAGTGCGAACTGCGGGTAGGGAAGACCATACGTGTTGAGTCCTATATTGGATACTTTTGTATCCGTATGGATACTTTAGTCTCCAATATACAAACCGCCCCCCAAGATGCAACCCGGAAGATCGCGCAACGGACCTATCCCGTCGCCCTCTTTGGGACGGCACACTGGTGACACTGATTTTACAGATTCTCACAGATTGATTTCCTCCGTGGTCATCAGCTCCTTCTGTGTCATCTGTGTCCCATTCTTCCGCTTGGGCTTTCTTCCACCAACAAAAATCTCTTCCAGCCTCTTCATGTCATACCCCAAGGGAAACAAGAGCGTCTCAACCGCCTTCAGCGCCAGCTCGGTGTACTTCTCGATGTCGTAGCCATCATCGAATGAATAGAGAGCAAGGGGAATTGCCTTCTGTGGTTTCTTCCTGCCAGTGGCGTCAACGAGGATGTACTCTATTGATTCTCCTGGAGCGAGCTTGATGCCAGCTTCATCGAGTGCACGAGCCACCTCGGCGTTGGCGGTGCGAGTCTTGTACTCCTCAACCTCTTGAGAGATGTGGCATCGGATGACAAGCTCCAGCGGATCGGCCTTGCCTGAACGGAGAATGTCAACGAACTCCTTCGCCTTCGCCAGCGCTTGTGGGGCGAGCGCTTCCACATCCTTCACACCCCTTGCATGCTCGAACACCTGCAGCATCTCTCCCTGCATCCGCTTGATGAACTTTGATGTGTCGCGCCGCCGCACCTCGATGCCACGCACTTTGATCTCACCGTTCGCGTAGAAGCCGACGTATTTGTTCGCCGTCGGGATGTGCGGGTCCATCTTGCTGGCAGGGAAGAGAATCCAGTTGTAGATGCCCTCAAGCGAGAGATCAATGCCCGTTGCCTTGCTGACCTCGGTCGCTAGCTGCTCGTAGTCTGCCTCCGTCGCTCCCTCTTTCTTGATCCACATGCAGTCCACAATGGCGTGGATGAACTCGTAGCCTTTCTCCTCGGCCATCTCTTTTGCTCTCAGGATCGCATCACGTGAGTACGCGTTCACCGACTCGTGTGCCTCGATGCGTCCGAAGCGGGCGTTCTTATAGCCGAGATACCCGAAGCACGTCACCAGCATCCACTTCAGCGCGTTTTGCCGGTGGTCGTACAGCACCCAATTAGGGTCGCCGAGCTTTTTCAGCCGCTTCTTCACTTTCTTATAGATTGATCGCTTCTCCACCACAGTGCGCAGGGTCGAAGGAACGATGCCGGTCCGCTTCTCACAGATAGTGTATTTCAGCTCGGGCACAGCTTCGTTGTGGCAGCAGTGACAGTTCACTGTCTCAGGTGATACGTTGTGCTCGACCATGATCGTCGGGTACATCGAGACGAAATCCAACTCGGCCACTTGCTCATGGTAGCCTATCTTCGGCTGAAAGATGAGCCCGCCACGATCAGCCAGCAGCAGCGTTGCTGCCGACTTGAAGTCCTCCGGCTCCCGCTTCTTGGCGGGCACCAGATAGTTGTTCCGGATTGCCCACGAAAGCTGCATTGAGGAAAGCGCTGAGCCGATCGTTGAACGAGATTGGTGCTGGACGGGAAGCTGAGTCATGCGTGCAATCTCCACCACGCCATCCAGACTCGCCTCACCCATCATGAACGAGTTCTCGATATCGAGGTGCCAGCGACCCGCCAGCTCAAACGCTCCGTCTTTGTGCACGATCTTCCCGTAGGCGAAGTAGCTGGTCTCATGTGTAGTGAAGTAACCGGCTGTCTGGTCACGATTGAGAAGAAGCGGCACGTTCTCCTGCACGGCAAGCCTCGTCAGCAACGGCAGCAGCACGGCGTCGCCGTACTCCGTAAGGATGATATCCGGGTCGCAGCGCTTGAGATGACGGTTGAGTGCATGAAGAACATCGGCAGACTCTTCATCTTGCAGCGCGTACGTTTGTCCCTCGTAGCTCACTTCAAGCTGGTAGGTCTTCCGGTGTTTGGGTGAGATGAAGTCCGGCTTGTTCATCAGCTTCATCGTGGTCAGCGGCGGCATCGTGTACTCCATCGCGTCGAACGCATCCTGCAACTCCCACCCGACGAGCTGGTTGTTCTCATCGATCGCATACTCACCGTACGCCAGCGGGAAGAGTCCGGTGGAATACAGAAAGAGCT
The DNA here is from genome assembly GCA_964359075.1 of uncultured Chitinophagales bacterium. Taxonomy (GTDB): domain Bacteria; phylum Bacteroidota; class Ignavibacteria; order UBA10030; family UBA6906; genus UBA11986. The sequence continues at coordinate 1,796 of CAYHRX010000157.1, read as the reverse complement.
GCGGCACGAGGATGTCAGAGTTGAAAAAGACAAAATGCGGGAAGTGCCTCTCCAGCCGCTGCACAACCTGCTTGAAGTGCAGCGTATCGTGGATGTTCACGCGCAGGACACTCCATGCCTCGTTGGAGTAGATCTCCCTCTGTGTTGTCCACTCCAGCGTCACCCGGAACGGGAACTGCGACACGATCGCCGCTGCGCGCTTCGCGTCCTCATCCGCAACATGCATGTAGAACGACGGGACATACGGGTAGGTGCAGCTGCGTTTCCTCCCTTCGCCATCCACCAGCCAGAAGGTGAGGCCGCGGGGAGAGGGGTAGAGATCGAAAAGCCAGCCACGAAGTATTCCAGGCCCGGCGGTGATAGCATCATACTTCTTCATGGGCGTTCTTTTCTTTACTTCCCTCTTGCTTTTGGGCTCGCCATGCGGTAGCTTGACACCGTACGAATTACAAACTGTTCCTTATCAAAGGGAGGGCGCCATGAAAACAGCGGTCACACTGCTTTGGTTTATTGTTCTTGCATTTGTCGCGGGGATTTGTGAACACCAGGCGTTCGCACAAATCCCAAATCCCGGATTCGAGAGTTGGACGGCGGGAGACCCCGATAACTGGAACACGAGCAATACCCCTGGTGCCATTAATGTCACCCAGGTATCAGGCTCGCATTCGGGTGCATCTGCTGTACAAGGTGCCGTTATTTCCTTCGTCGGGTTTCCGTGGCCTCCTGTGATCATATCGGGGACGGACGCCGAAGGCTTCCCGGTGAACACGCAACACGCCGCCGTGCACGGTTGGTACAGGTTTACTCCCACGAGCGGTGATCAGTTGTTTGTCACGGTCGTGATGACCAATGCAGATTCCGGAGTCGGCGGAGGGGCATTCATAACATCGACCGCCCAGAGTACATACCGCGAGTTTGTTGCCAACATCGTGTACTTCTCTCCGCAGGTGCCTGATACCTGCAATATTGGAATGACCATTACCGGACCCGGCGGAGGACTGCCACACGTGGGGTCAATATTTGTCGTTGATGACCTTGCGTTTGGACCAGCCGTTGCAGTTGATGAATCCGGCAACGTTCTCCCCGCGTCGTTCGAGCTCTCACAGAACTATCCCAACCCATTCAATCCCGCAACATTGATCACGTACTCTCTTCCACGTGCAAGCCAGGTTCAACTCAAAGTGTTCAACACGCTCGGCCAGGAAGTTGCCGTCCTCGTAGATGCACAGCAGGACGCCGGTGTGTACCGAACAGAGTTCGACGGCACACACTTGCCAAGTGGAACGTACTTTTACCGCCTAACGGCTGGAGAGTTTTCACAGGGGAAGAAACTCCTCCTGGTGAAGTAGGATGATTGAACCACCAAGGCACAAAGAAAGAATAATGTTGGAAGGGGAAAAGACCTAATTGCTTTTGTGTCTTTGTGCCTTGGCGGTTCACTCCTTGCCTAGGCCGCCTTCTCATCCAGCTCGATGTAGCCCACATCCTTCACCGCTGGCTGGTCCCACTCCCAGTCGCCTCTCAAGCTCCCGTATCATCCTCTGCTGCGTAATCAGCATTGATATGACGATGCTCTCGAACGGGATGGGCCGTGCTGCGTAGGCACTGCTGGCAAGCTGCAGCCGCGCCGCGCGGAAAAGTTCATCCAGCGCTTCCTGGTCCTCCTTGCGCAGCCCGCGCCGGAACTTGGACCAGCTTTCCATCTCGGCCTGGATGACCTGTGTAAATGTTGGTACTGTGCGCCCCATAGTGATCTCCACTTCTACATTCCTTATTTCTTTGTTCATTATTGGTTA
>CAYHRX010000156.1:3230-7650 GCA_964359075.1 uncultured Chitinophagales bacterium | reverse complement strand
GATCTTTTGTTAGGGCAATGTATTTTCCCTTGACATTCTTTTCTATACACGCCTCGTGGTGCAAGGAAGGCAGGCGGGCGCTCCTCGCAATGACTAGTTGGTTTCGTTTCGGCCAGATTCAAAACGGTGTGTTAAAAAAAAGTGGGGGGAGGTTTGCTCTCTTCATGTGTCTGATCAGTCAGCTCGCCTCAACACATACATTGTCCCAAACTCATCTCGACAACCTCGCCATCGAAGTCCACGGCACATCCCGCGAGTTCGCATTCACCAACAAGCAGGATGCATTCTACTATGCTGAGACGAACGGTTTGAACATAAGTAGCTGGCAAGGCTTCAACGTGTTCGGACATGAGTTCCTCGATGGCTATCTCATTCTCGTCGACGGAAAGAGACTCGATCGCCGCAAGGCAACTGCGGTCGTCTATCCGGACTACCTGAAGCGCATCTATCCTGACGGAATCACCGAAGAGCTCCGGCTTGCCGATACGATCCCGCTTTTCTCCGTGACGATCAGGTCGAACAAGAAACCCGTAAGCGTTGAGATCCTTCCGCTGGTCACCGATGGAACGCAGTTGAAGGACTTCATCATCGGCCACAGAGAGCACGCCCTCGTTCTGGCTCGACGGACACATACCAAACGGACGCCGGCTGAGAATTTCCCCGTGTGGCTCGCTGTGAGCGGAACGGGCTTCGAGGCTGACCATGAGCCGCAAACAATTGATGGACGGTTTGCACCCTTCTCGTTGAGATTTGGAAAATCGAAGGCGCTCACCATTGCCTTTGCTGTCGCAGACGAATCACCCATCGCCGATTCTCTCATACAATCCTATCTGGTGAGTAAGATGAAACACCATGGTCAGCGGCGGCAACGGATGGAGAAGCTACTCAATGATTCGTGGGTGGAGACCGAGAACAAGCGATTCGACAAAGCACTTTGCTGGGCAAAGCTCTCGCTCGACGCACTCATCATGAATCAAGTCACCAAAGGCATCTTCGCTGGACTGCCGTGGTTCAATAACTACTGGGGCCGGGATACATTTATCTCGCTGCCGGGTGCAACGCTTGTAACGGGACGCTTTGCCGAAGCGAAGGGGATCCTCCGTTCGTTTGCACGATATCAACAGACAGACACAGCTTCGGAAGACTACGGACGGATCCCGAACATCGTCACCACAACTACCAAGGCATACAACACTGCCGATGGCACTCCCCGGTTTGTTATGATGGCAAGAGAGTATGTAGAACGCTCAGGCGACAGTTCATTTATCGATGAGATATACGATGTCATCCAGCGCGCAACCGATGGAACGCTCACACGCCATTGCGATTCACTCGGCTTTCTGACGCACGCTGATGCGGAGACCTGGATGGATGCTGTTGGACCCGAAGGTCCTTGGAGCCCTCGCGGCAACCGTGCGAACGACATCCAGGCGTTGTGGGCAGGACAGCTCGAGTCATCCATCTGGTGTGCCAGAGAGCGCAATGACAGCCTTGCTGCTGAGCGCTGGCAAAGAGCGCTGGAGAGATTGAAGACGGATTTCCAGAGACTGTTTGTCACGCCGGATGGCGGCGGAGTGTTCGATCACCTGAACGCTGATGGTACTCCTGATCCTCTCCTTCGGCCGAACCAAATCTTCGCCACGCATCTCCTTGATGATTCAACGCGGGCCAAAGTCGTTCACACAGTTTTCAACAACTTGACGTATGAATACGGCGTTGCATCTCTTTCTCAGGACGAGGAGAATTTTCATCCTTATCATCAGTTTGAGCCTTACTATCCGAAGGACGCCGCCTACCATAACGGAACTGTCTGGACGTGGCTGCAGGGACAAGTGATCTCAGAGCTTTGCAGACTTTGGAAGGAGGACCTGGCAGCAAGGCTCACCAACAACACCGTGCTTCAGATTCTTGACCGAGGTGCGGTTGGAACGCAATCCGAATTGCTCGATGCAGTCCCAAGACCGCGCGAGAAAGAGCCTCGTCTCTCTGGAACTTTTTCTCAGGCATGGAACCTCGCTGAGTTCATCCGAAACTTCTATGATGACTATCTTGGGGCAAAAGTCAGCAAGTTCCGACATACCTTTGTGCTTCATCCGTCTCTCCCGAAGTTCTTGGGCAAGGTCAAGGCACGAATCAATCTTGAAGGGAGAGCGTTCGACATTGAGATTGACCAACGCCGTAACACCAAGACCATCAGCGTGAAGTCACCTGCGCTGAGGAGATCGGGCGCCGGCATCGTCGTGCTGCCAACGACCAGCGGAACGAAGGCGACGATTTCGTTCGATCTCCTCAGCAACGCACATGTGAGGGTCGTAATGCGAGACACGAACATCAGCGTCTCAAGTGACGGAGTAGGCCATCCCTTCACGAGTGATTTTGCAAGCATTCCTTCGCACGGCGTGCTCGAGAATCTCGCATTTGCCGAGCCGAGAATCAAACCTGGATTGAAAGCACTGAGGGGACCTGACTACCCTCTCATTCCACATTCAAGGTTGAAGTCCACAAATCTGTCGGCCCGCATTTTCATTGACGCTGCTGATCCGGTTGGCGACGACGTTGGCGCAGGTGCGTACACGTATCCGAATCATCCATACTTTGCGTCGGGGATACTTGACATTACAAGGTTCACGGTGAGCCACGACGACTCGAATGCACACTTCACGCTTAAGTTTCGGGCACTGTCAAATCCCGGTTGGCACCCGGAGTACGGGTTCCAGCTCACGTACGTGGCAATTGCGATTGATGAGAATGGCGTGAGGAGTTCGGGGACGAGAATCGTTCCACACAACTCCAACTACACAGTGGACGAGGAGCATGCATATGAGAAGCTGATTCTCGTTGGAGGCGGCGTGAGACTGGAAGACAGTAAAGGGAAGATTCTTGCAGCCTACATCCCAACCGAAACCGACGTGAAGAACCCTCTTGGCAACACGGCATCTGGGACGATCAGCTTTGCGATGCCTTGCTCTTATCTCGGCAAGCCCGATAAGAACTGGACGTTCACAGTCCTTGTTGGCGGACAGGATGACCATGGTGGGTCGGGACTGGGAGAATTCAGAACCGTGAACAAAGACGCAGGCGAGTGGAATGGTGGAGGGAAGAAGAGACCGGATGAGCCAAATGTGTATGATGTGCTTCAAGCGACAATCAAGTAGCGCTCTGTGTGCTTGTTTGTTTCGGAACGGTTTTGTAGCTTCTTCATAACAGTGTTTTGGGAATAGACAGCAACGCTCTATACGGAAAGACAGCGAGTGGCAGTCTAATCATAGGTTAGGTGGGCCCTTCAATCAGCGAAAGGAATTCGTCAACATGGACAAATGGCTCAAGCGTATCTGGCTTGTTAATGGCGTTCTTGTTTTGGTTGTAACCGTATTCTTTCTTTCTGACCGCATTCAGAACTACCTGCATTCCAGAGCTTCTCGGTCGGTCGGCCCTTTGGTCGGAGAACGCGTTAAGGAGGCTCGCAAAGATAGTCTTGCGATTCAAGATATTGTCACAACTATCCCACGTAGGATTGGAGCGACCTCGTACACCTACGTGGCTCTGATCTCAAAGGACCTTGAGAGAGCCATCAACATCAGTGCATATCTGGAAGCCGAATCGGCAGGAGAGAGAGGCCCCTCGCTCATGCAGATTGTGGCAGAGAGTGAGGAACGGAATTCTTTGTACAGTGCGGGGACAATCAATCTCGCATTCATCAGTGACGATGGATCCGACATACGACTACTCACTCAGCAGAAAGCATGTGTGGTGCGGGCAGACATTCCACAACCGGGCGACACCCTGCAGAGGTTTATCCTCTATCGAATTGTATTTCATGACACCAATGGCGACGGGCGTTTGACAGATCGAGATGAATCAGCATTGTACATTTCGGATTTGAGCGGTCAGAATCTTCACCGCGTCGCTCCTGACAGCATCGTCGTGAGAGAATTGGTAAAGTCGTTTCGTCGTGGTAAGCTTGTGTTTCGCGGTCAGTTGCGACCTCAGGACTCAAGCATCCCACAGAAAGACTGGCCGGAACAAGTGTATACTTATGACTTGCGCACAGGAAGTCTAACGGAGCTCCTTCCGAACGAGAAGGTTCTTGACCTCGCTAGGAAGATACTTTGGGGACAATGAGCGGGCCCGCCTCCTAAGAAGCTCATGACAATACTATGATACAGAAGCGGTTAGCAGGGGCGAGTTTCTCTTCTGAATGCACTGCACGCTCGTACAGTGGGGAATGCTAACCAGCGGCTCCCCGATAGAAAGAATCGGGGCAGGCAAAGCTGACGGATTGAGCCCCGCCCAAAGATGAAGCAGGCGGGGGCGAATTGTAATTGCTCAGGTGCAGTAGATCGTGAAAGAAAATAATCATAGGCTCAGGGGCGCAGGTGCGGACAGTACCCGCCTAAGCCCTGAGAAGCGGGCTACAGCG
>CAYHRX010000156.1:0-3220 GCA_964359075.1 uncultured Chitinophagales bacterium | reverse complement strand
GGGTAAACAAACCAAACCATTCTACTCCGCTCTACGAGTCTTCGACTCGATAGAGTCGCAGACAGCTTAGTCGCGGTCCGTTAGGCAGCGGCGAGTAGAAAAGTCATGCGTCCAACGTAAGAGTATGTCGAATCAGGACCTGCTATGAAATTCTTAGGCTTCACAATGATTCTCTGTGGAATCTTCAGCTGGATTGAGGAACATTATATTAACCCCGAGCGATATCAGAAGACGGGCTTTGCACGGCTGGCACCTGTGAGACGCTTAGCAGAGGTTGCTGCTATCCTAGGAGGACTAATGTTGGTGGCCTTTTTCCCTTGGACGCGTGATTGACTCACCACGGCAACTCGTGGCACAGTTCTTCACAGTAGTGTTTCAACTGAGAATCTGAGGTTCACGAGAAAGTGGCTACACGGGCGGTGTGTGCAGGTCGTCAGCAACCTGGTGTGGGTGGAGACGGACACTTGTAGCAGTCTGTCACCAATGCAGCAGCAGTACAGGACAAGAGGAGAATGATAGAGCGTGGAAGTCTGTACTCCCCCACTACCGTCAATGGCCCAATATGGGCGAGTGATCTTTGCACTCCCTGCCTGCGCTGCCGCTCCCTGCCCGTCCGGGCAGGCGGGCGGCAGGCAGGCGATCAATTGTCAATTCGCCTATCCATCAATCCACTAATCCACCACTCCATTCATCCCCTCCACTACCCCTTCACACTCCCCAACGTCAGACCCGAGACAAGATACTTGCTCAAGGCAAGGAACAGCACCACCACCGGTATTGTTACGATGATCGATGATGCACCGTACAATCCCCACTCCGTGGACATGTTTGATTCGAACGATTTGAGTCCAAGCGGCAGAGTCCACAATGAAGAGTCTTGCAGAATCTGCGCGGCCACTAGGTACTCGGCCCACGCCGTCATGAATGAGAAGAGTGCCGTGATGACCAGTGCCGGCGCGGCTAGCGGCAGAATGATCTGGTAGAAGGCCTGGAACTGGTTGCAGCCGTCGATTCGGGCAGCCTCCTCCAGACTGTATGGGATCGTATCGTAATACCCCTTCATCGTCCAGATGGTGAACGGCAATGCTGTAGCAGTGTAAATGATGATAACGCCAAGGTAGGTGTTGATGAGTCCGAGCTTGATGAGCATGATGTAGAGCGGCAGCAGCAGCATTGTTGCAGGGAACATTTGTGTGGTGAGGAGACTCAGCAGCCCGATTTTCTTCCCGATGAAGTTGAACCTTGAGAACGCATACCCCGTCATTGAGGCAAGCACGACGCCTGTCAGCGTAACCACAAGTGAGACGAGTGTGCTATTCCAAAGCCAGGTGAGGAACGGCCGATCGCTGAAGAGCTCGATGTAGTTCTTCGCTGTCGCATTTTGCGGGATGATCTCAAGCGACGTGGAGAGCAGGCGATCCGCAGGACGAAGAGAGACTGTCACCACCTGGAGAATGGGGTACACGGCAATCACCGTAAAGATGATAAGCGTGAGGTACGTGAAGAAGAGCCGGACAACGCGCCGCGAAATCATGGCTGTCAGAGAAATTGGATAGGTGGATATGTGGATAAATGGTTTGGACACATCAGGCTTCGTAGTCCGCTATACCGTCAGAAACCCTGTTAATCCATGTTCCGTCTGATTTTTTCTGCTCCAGACTCTTTATCAGATTCCAAAGCTTGTTCTCCACTTCGTAATGAAGTTTGTCAATCTCTTCAAATGTCCCGTCCGATATCTGGCCAGCTTCAAGAAGCGCAATCGCTCTCGACAACGTCTCTGACAATGAACCAAGCGATACGTAAAGGTGCTGCATGTATTCACTCACAGACCGCCGGCTATATCCCTCTGCGATGTTTGCTGAAACAGATTGGGCGGCGTCGGCTATTTGTGACCGCAACTTGAAATCGAGTTTCGCATCGTTGGCTGCCGCCCAGACCAATTTGGTAAAAGGCAATGGCGTTGTGCCAGACTTCCAACTTCATGTATCCTCTGTTGAGGTTCTTTCGTTGTGAGTATTCTCTCATCGTTTTTGCCTTCCATTTATCCAATTATCCATTTATCCTTTTATCCCTTCACCCACATGTCTCCCCGCTAGTACGCCGCTTCCGTTGCCTTCGTTGTCTTCATGAAGAACAGACTGAACATCAACAGCAACACGAATATCACCATCGAAAGCGCTGCTGCATAGCCGTAGCGGTACAGGTTGAATGCCGCCTTGTAGACGAAAGAGACGAGGATGTGAGTCTGGTCTGAGGGCTCGCCGGCGTTACTCACCAGCCAAACGATGTTCAGATTGTTGAAGGTCCACACCGTGCCAAGTGTAATCGCCGGAATCATCACAGGCCTGATGAGCGGGATGGTGATCTTGGTAAGCTTGTGATACCACGATGCGCCGTCGATGTCTGCTGCCTCGTAAAGCTCATGCGGAATGCTCTGCAGCGCACCAAGTGCAATGACCATCATGAACGGAAAGCCGAGCCAGACGTTCGTGAGGATGCACGCAATGAACGCTTCAGTCGGACTCTTCAGCCACTCGACTGCAGGCAGATTGAGATACTTCGTGATGATGAGATTGAGCGAGCCATACTCGTAGTTGAACATCCCCCGCCACGTGAGTGCGACGATGTACTGCGGGATTGCCCACGGAAGAATCAGTAACGTCCTGAACAGAGGCTTTCCCCTCACATCCTTCTGATTCAGCAACAGTGCGAGGAACACTCCCACAACCACATGGAACGTCAGGTTCACCACAGTCCAGATGATCGTCTTCAGAAACACCACGTAGAAGTCCGGCTGCGTCGGCTCGGTGAACACCTTGAGGTACTGTGTGAGTCCGACGAACGACCAATCCTTGATATGGCGCAGGTTCATGTTCGAGAACGAGATGACGACGTTGTACACGAACGGATAGAGCACCACCGCAAAGAGAATCAGAAAGGCCGGTGCAACCAGAAACGCGATGAATATCTTGTGTGCGGTTCGGTTCATATCACTCATTCATCTCTTTGATCTTACGTATTGCCAGATCCTGCATGTCTTTCGCTGCCTGCACGGGAGTCTTGGCCCCGCCAAGCACCGCTTGATAACTTGGGCGCATCGCGTCCCAGATTGCCCGAAGTTCGGGGACAACGGGCATCGGACGGCCACGGTCGATCTGGATTGCCGAGTTCTTCAAGATGTCATTGTTCTGCACGAAGTCGGAGTTGATGGCGAAGGCGA
>CAYHRX010000155.1:3403-7697 GCA_964359075.1 uncultured Chitinophagales bacterium | reverse complement strand
CCAGGCAACCTCCCACTGGATAAACGCCGGAACCTACATCCTTGAGCCTGAGGTGATGGAACTGGTTCCCTACCGCGAAGACTATGACTTCAGCAAGGACCTCTTCCCTCTCCTCCTCAAACAGGATGCAGGGCTGTACGGATATGTTGCCGACGGCTACTGGCGCGACATCGGCAACCTGAATGAGTACCAGGACGCGCACATCGATGCCCTCTCGAAGAAGGTGAAGATAAATCTTGAGGGAACGAAACAGGATGGCGCGTATATCGGCGAGGGGACCAGCATTCAACTCGACCGTGTCCAAATCACGAACACCGTTCTGATTGGCAAGAACTGCACGATTGCCGACAACGTCAAGCTCTCCAACACCATCATTGGCGACAACTGCGTCATCGGTCCCGGTGCAATCATCCGGAACTGCGTCATCTGGAACGACGTGGTGATTGGCCACAGTGCCGAGCTTACGTCGGATGTCATTGGGGCGAAGTGCTCGGTCGGGGAGAAGGCAGTGATTGCTGAGAATGTGTTCGTTGGTGATGCCTGCTGGATCGGACGCAAGGCCCAGCTCTCCGCAAATATCAAGCTCTGGCCGGAGAAAGTGGTGGAGGAAGGTGCGATCCTGACACGGAGTCTCGTATGGGAGGACAAGTGGTTGCGCGAGTTGTTCACCGATGCACGCGTCACCGGGCTTTCGAACATTGAGATGAACCCGGAGTTCGGGGCAAAGCTCGGCGCGGCGTACGGTGCATTTCTCGGGCCGGGAAAGACCGTCGTGACTTGCCGCGACTCAGACAATGTCTCCCGCATGATGAACCGATCGCTCATCTGCGGGCTTATCTCCGCTGGAGTAAACACGTTTGACCTTCGAGCAACTTCGATCCCCATTCTCCGCCATGAACTGAGCAGCGGCAAGGAAGCCGGCGGCATCCATGTCCGGCGGTCTCCGTTCGACAAGAATCTTACGGACATTGTTTTCTTCGACGCCAACGGCAAAGACCTCCCCGCGAAGAAGACCAAGAGCATTGAGCGCCTCTTCTTTGGTGAGGACTTTGCCCGTGCGGCACCCGAGAACGTCGGCAATATCTCATTCCCCGAACGGACCACCGAATCATACAAAGAGAAGTTCCTCTCGCAGGTGGATGTGGGCGCCATCAGCAAGAAGAGATTCAAGCTGGTGATCGACTACTCCAACGGTGTGGCGGCAACGATCTACCCCGTCATCCTCGGCTCGTTCGACTGCCAGGTGGTTGCCCTGAATGCCCACCTTGACCCACGCAGACTGACCCGGGACAAGGATGAGTTCGAATACTCCCTCAAGCAGCTCTCCCATATCGTCACATCACTCAAGTACGACGTGGGCGCTTTGGTTGATGCGGGAGGCGAGAAGCTGTTTATGGTGAATGAGAGTGGGCAGGCAATCGACAGCGACAGGCTGCTGGTGATTGTTGCCGAGCTCTTCATGCGGACATATAAGAGCGCCAAGTCCATCGCCGTCCCCATTACCTCGTCAGGCGAGATCGATCTTGTCGCGGCGAGATACAACGTGCAGGTTGTCAAAACCCGCAACAGCCACCTTGCCATGATGGAAGCGGCAACCAGCAAGGCAGTCCAGTTCGTCGGCGGCACGAAGGGGGGCTTTATCTTCACCGACTTCTTCTTCGCCACCGATGCCATGTATTCGGTCGCAAAGATCCTGGAGATGATGGCGCATACTGGAAAGCTGCTGGGCGAGATCGATGGGGAGATTCCGATCCTCCAAAAGGCAAAGCGGAATGTGAACTGTTCCTGGGAACACAAGGGGAAAGTCATGCGGCAAATCATGCGTGACTCCGAAGGCAGGCGCCGTGACCTTGTGGATGGCGTGAAGATCTATCTCGACGGCACGTACGCCGATGCATCCGCACTTCTCATCCCGGACAAGGAACGGCCACTGTTCCATATCAACGCCGAGGCCGGTGACCGACAGACGGCAGAGGTGGTGGCAACCGAGTACGAGAAAAAAGTGATCAAGTGGCGCGATGAATCATAGGAGACACTGACAGTTATGAAGATAGGGGATATTCTCACCGAGGACATGGTGGTCACGGAGCTGGAGGGGAGTTCAAAGAACGACATCATCGATGCCATGATCGAGCTTGTCAGTAAGTCGCCGAAGGTCCTTGACAAGGAAAAGGTTCGGGAGGCAATCTTCGAGCGGGAGAAGATCATGTCCACAGGTGTAGGCAATGGGTTTGCAATCCCGCATGGCAAGACCGACGCCGTCTCGGACATCGTCGCGGCGTTCGCCGTCACCAGCGAGCCGATCGACTATCAGTCGCTGGATGAGAAACCTGTCCGCCTCGTCTTCCTGCTTGTCGGCAAAGACAACATGGTCGGTCCTCACATCAAACTCCTCAGTCGAATCTCCCGTCTGATGAACAAGGAAGAGTTCCGCAATCGTCTGATTGAGCTCAAGACACCCCACGAGATACTTGAAAGCTTCAGGAAAGAAGAAGCTGCCTACTTTGATGTGTAGCCGGCTCGGGATGTACTCTCTCGTTTCACTCACGCACACATCCACATGAAGAGAACCAGACCGGCCTTTACAGTCGACTACCGTCTTCGCGTTCTACCACACTTCAGCGAGCGGGAGCGCAAATACACGACTCTCTTCGTGCTGGAAACGACGCAATCGTTCGCGAGCTTTGTGTATGACCTCTCGGTGAAAGAAGAAGTGAAGGACAACCGGATTCATTTCAAGGTTCTTGGCCTGAAGCCGCCGCAACTCAGCATGCCCGCGTCAGGTCATGCAAAGTACGTAAGCGAGCACGATGGTCTCCATGGCACATATGACGTAATCATTGAAGGAATTGATGGCAGGGCCAACACATTCAAAGTCCGCATCACTCCAAAGAAGATCGAGCTGCTCAAGGCCCCCAAGAAGAAGTTCACCGATCTGGTGCTCCACGCAGCCGATTCAACGCACTAACTTTCCAGAACTCTCATGATACCCGTACTCTTTGAAATTGGACCTTTGAGAATCAATAGCTTCGGCCTGATGCTCGGCATCGGGTTCATCCTTGGAAGCTACATTCTCTCTCTGGAGCTGAGGAGAAAGAAACTTGACCCGAACCTGGCAAGCAACATCACCATCATCGCCGTCATCTTCGGCATTGTCGGCGCAAAGCTGCTCCACGTTATCGAGTACACGGTTGAATACTGGGGATCGCCGCATCTCGATATTACGGAACAACTGTTCTCGTTCTCCGGCCTGACGTGGTATGGTGGTTTCATTCTTGGGATGACAGCAATCTCCATCTACATCCGTTGGAAGAAGATCTCCTTCCTCAAGATCTGGGACGGCCTTGGTGTGGCCTTGACGATTGCTTACGGCGTGGCCAGACTCGGCTGTCATTTTGCAGGAGATGGCGATTACGGGCTTCCGACGAATCTGCCGTGGGGCACCATCTACGCTAACGGAACGGCCAAGCCGACAAGCATGCTGAGAGACTACTTCGAGCGCAATCCCGAAGAGCGTGCCATCTGGTCATATGATTCATTGAAGAGCATCCCTTCGCGCACCGACCGGCTCGGCTACCAGGTGAACCGTTTCGACGAGGTGACTCCCCTCCATCCCACTCCCGTCTACGAGACGATCCTTGGAATCGTCGGGTTCCTCATCATGCTCAGGCTACGGAAAAATGACTACCCCGATGGCAAGCTGTTCATGATCTACCTGATGCTTGCTTCAGCCTTCAGGTTCAGTGTGGAATTCTTGAGGCTCCAGCCCAGAATTCTCATGGATCTCTCGGAGGCACAGCTGACTGCGGTAGTCTTGTTCGTTGCAGGATTCGCCGGCATGAAGTACTTTGAAGGAAAGGGTCAAAAGAAAGAGGCTGTTGCATGATCCTGGTCGAGCTCTACTCGAAGGAAGACTGTCACCTGTGCGATGAGGCCAAGGCGGTGCTCGAACGAGTGCAAAAGCAAGTCCCGTTCAAGCTCCGGGAGTTCAAGCTCATGCCGGGCGACCAGTACTTCGATGAGTACAAAGAGCTCTTTCCGGTCGTCCACATCAACAAAGTGCCCGCATTCAAATACCGCGTGAACGAGAACATGCTGAAGATCAAGCTCCAGCAGATCGCAGGCGAGCACCGTGCACAGGACATTGACCCAGACGAGCCAGGTGTAGAGCGGACTGAATGAGAATCGCTGCAAAGAGCTTCGAAGCGCTCGGGATCGCTTGTGTGATGATCGGGTTGGTACATGGCATCATGAGCGAAACGATGTGGATGGAGTTGTACCTCATCATCATCGG
>CAYHRX010000155.1:0-3393 GCA_964359075.1 uncultured Chitinophagales bacterium | reverse complement strand
CGGAAACTTTGTCGTCGGCGGCAACTACGTCGTCGGCATCGTTGTGTTCTTGATTGGTTGGGGAATGGAGAAGGTGCTGGCCCGGAAGCAACGGGAACCACACTCATGAGCAGAATCATCGCAGGTCGGCAACCGGTAGTGGAAGCCCTCCGGGCGGGGACGCAGATTGAAAAGATCGTATTCCTCCCGGGCGTCCAGGGCAAGGTCGTCGACGAGATCAAGTCGTTGGCACAGAAGCGAAGCGTGCATGTAGCCGAAGTAGGCAGGCAGCAATTCCGCGAGCTCGCCAGCGACGCCACTACGCAGGGAGTGGTTGCCATCGTCTCGTCACAGCAGTACGTCTCGCTTGAAACGATCCTGAACATTGCCGAAGAGAGAAGTGAGAAGGGCTTCATCCTCATCCTTGATGAGCTTGAGGACCCGCAGAACCTCGGCGCTCTCGTTCGCACGGCAGAGTGCGCTGGCGTGCATGGCGTAGTCATCCCCAAGCATCATGCGGCTTCAGTAACAGGTGCCGTTGTGAAAGCTTCCGCAGGCGCAACAGAGCATATGGCCATGGCTGAGGTGACCAATATCGTCACCACAATTGAAGAGCTGAAGAAGCTGAACTATTGGGTTATTGGATTGGATGCTGCGGGTGAAAAGCTCTACACCGAGGTTGACTACAAGACTCCGACTGCACTTATTGTTGGCAGTGAAGGCAAAGGCATCCGAAGGTTGGTGAGAGAGCACTGTGATTTTCTGGTGAAGATACCTCTCTACGGGAAGGTCGGTTCGCTCAACGCATCAGTGGCGGGCGCGCTTGCAATGTACGAAGTGGCAAAGCAACGAAGGCCCGGCTAGTCCTCCTCCTTTTCCCCGCCTCTCATGAGTCCGAACTTCTTCATCTTGTTGTACAGGTGGCTGCGCTGGATGTCGAGTGCCTGGGCCGTTCGACTGATATTCCAGTTGTGCTCGTCAAGCAGCTTCTTAATATAGGCAGCTTCCGCCCTGTCTTTGAAATCCTGGAAGGTCCCGCCAAGATCCAGCAGATCGTCGAACTCACTCCTCAGTTTACCTCCACCCATCTCGATCTGGTCCGCTTCGATGGAGGTCGATGGCGTCATGATGACCAGACGCTCGACGATGTTACGGAGCTCGCGTACATTGCCACTCCAGTCCATTGACTTGAGCTTCTTCAGTGATTCCTCTGAGAACCTCTTCTGTGCCATGCCGTAGCGTCGGCAGATGTCGTCGGCAAACACATTGGCAAGCAGGGGAATATCATCTCTCCTCTCACGCAACGGCGGCACGTTGATCGGGATGACGTTCAGCCGGTGATAGAGGTCTTCACGGAACGTTCCCTGCTTGATCATCTCGGGCAGGTTCTTGTTCGTTGCCGCCATCAGGCGTACGTCCACGCTGTTCTGCTTGTTGCCACCCACACGCTCGATTCTTCCCTCCTCAATGGCTCGCAGCACTTTTGCCTGCGCGTTCAAGCTCATGTCGCCAATCTCATCGAGGAAGAGCGTCCCGCCATCGGCCAGCTCAAACTTCCCAATGTGTTGACTTGTGGCGCCGGTGAATGAGCCCTTCTCATGCCCAAACAACTCGGACTCAATCAGCTCATTCGGGATTGCAGCACAGTTTACCTCAACCAACGGCTTGTCCTTCCTCCTGCTCAACCGGTGGACCGCCCGGGCAACAAGCTCTTTCCCGGATCCGTTCTCGCCAACAATAAGGACACGTGCTTCTGTAGGTGCAACTCGCTCAATGATGGTCAGGACATCTTTGATCTTCGGGCTTTCTCCGATGATGACGTCCTTCCCTTCAACCAGATCCTTCATCTCCTTCACTTCCGTCATCAGCTCTTTGGCCTGGATTGCATTGCGCACGGTAATCAGCAGACGCTCCCGGTCAAGGGGCTTCTGCAGGAAATCAAACGCACCCAGTTTCGTCGCTTCGACGGCAGTCTCGATTGTTCCATGACCAGAGATCATCACAACGGGCAGTTCGGGAGTCTTCTCTTTGATGATCTTTAGAACTCTGAGTCCATCCATGCCGGCCATTTTAATATCGAGAAGCACGACATCGAATGGCGTCCCGGCAGCTTTCGTAAGCGCCGACGGACCGTCGGCTGCAAACTGGACGTCGTACTTGTCGTACTCCAGAATCATCTTGATGGAATCGCGGACGCTCTTCTCGTCATCCACCACAAGTACCGATTTCATCGTTCCTCCATGAAAGAACTCATGAGATCATTGTGCTCCACCCCGATGCGACACCGGCGGTCGCAGGAACCTTGAAGGCCGCACCGAGTCGTCACTCAACAGCCAAAGACCGAACCTCTGGCCTTGCCTGTTGGCGCGGCTGTCCCGCTCATCCAGTGCGCCTTCGACAACGAATCTGTCCTCGCCCCACTCAATAAACTCTCCGATCCGCTCCGACACGTCGGGAGATTCGAACGTGTACGAGAGAAACGCTGACCCGAAGAAGTGCTGAAGCTTGTCCCGGTCGCCGTTGGAATCGGGCGGCGTGTCCGCGTACAATCGCGTCGGCAGTGCATGGACACGCTCGTGGAACTCCTCGGGAAACTCGGACGTCAGCGGCACCCACAGCAACGGACCAACCACGGGCATGCGAATACCGAAATTCCTGTGTTCCATTGTGCATACACAGCACAGGAGTAATGCCTCGTATACATTCCCCCAGCACAAGCTCATCGCCCGGTCAAAGATCGCGTCGACCGCATGGACGTCACCATAACGGCGTCGGAACTGAGCGAACTCCTCGCTGCAAATGTAGTCCTTGAGTCTGTACTCATCCTGAAGAATCTTAGGGAAGAAGAACGGAGCAAAGAAGCTGACTGCTTCAGGATACTCCGTGTGCTGTTCAAACATAGGAGACTCAGCAGACTCCTGAGCATACGAAACTGCTGAAAAGAGAAAGCACCCAACCCACCACGCCCGCCGCAGGAATGTCATCGAATCACCGGCAGCTTCACATCTGAATGACGCCGGGATTGAACGGCGGGATATTGGCGTTATTCGCTGCCATCGCAATGCCCATCGAAACGATTGAGCGGGTTTCAACAGGATCAATAATCCCGTCCACCCACAGCCGTGCCGCTGCAAAGTACGGATCAGTCTCGTGATCATACCGTGCCTGAATGTCTTTGAGCAGCTTTTGCTGCTCTTCCTTGCTGATGTGCTTCCCTTCTTTCTCCATCTGTTGAGTCTTGATGGCCAGGAGCGTTTCGCTCGCCTGCTTCCCACCCATCACTGCAATTTCTGCGGTTGGCCATGCGTAGATCAGCCGCGGGTCGTAGCCCTTGCCGCACATCGCATAGTTGCCGGCGCCATAACTGTTCCCCACCATGAATGTGAACTTCGGGACAATGCTGTTGGCAACGGC
>CAYHRX010000154.1:0-7718 GCA_964359075.1 uncultured Chitinophagales bacterium | reverse complement strand
GGGATCAAGGTTGAGCCTGTCGCAAAGCGATCTGTCTCGATTCCATTGACACTTCCCGGCAAGGTGAGCTTCAATGAAAGGCGGCTTGCCCACGTCACTGCCCGGGTGGGCGGGAGGGTGGAAAAGGTGAATGCCTTCACCAACGACCGGGTTCGAGACGGCGATGTGCTCTTGCAACTCTACAGCCAGGAGTTCCTTACCATGCAGTTTGAATTCCTTCAGGCAATGCAGAGATGGAAGCGCTCACAGACGGGCCCGTCCGCCGGAGGCTTCGGGCCGCAGGCGGGCGGCGAAGAGGAACGGTCGAGCGCAAAGGCCCTCTATGAATCCGCACGACGCAAGCTTCTCGTGATCGGCGTGAGTGAAGATGATCTGGCCGAGCTTGAATCCGCGCAGACTCCAAAGAGTTACTACGACGTGCGGACTCCATTTGATGGAATAATCCTGGAGAGCAAGATCAGGCTTGGAGAGTTTGTGCAGCTGGGGACCGAGCTCTTCGAGTTGGCCGACCTGCGGACACTGTGGGTGCTTGCCGACATTTACGAAAAGGACCTTCCGCACATTAAAACCGGAATGAAGGCATCTGTTGAAGTGAATGCCTATCCAGGCTCCTGGAATGGAACCGTGTCGAGCGTGTACAGTGTGGTGGACGAGAAGACCCGCACGGTCAAGGCCCGCATCGAGGTGAGCAACTCAAACGGAAGACTCAAGCCCGAGATGTTCTGCACCGTGAAAATCCAGACTCAGCTTGGCAAGGAAACCATCAAGATCCCGGCCAGTGCGTTGCTTGGTGAAACGGAAAGGCATTTTGTGTTCATTGCCGTCAACGACACGACCTTTGAGAAGCGAGATGTGCGCACGGGTGTGGAGACCCGGGAGTTTGCAGAGATCCTCGACGGCTTGCTTGAAGGTGAGACGATCGTTGTTAAAGGCGGGTTCTTCCTGAAATCTGAACTCGCCAAGGAAACATTTGGTGAAGAACATTAACCTGTACCGGAGTTGAACGTATGATTGATCGCATTATTGAGTTTTCGTTGAAGCAGCGGCTCCTCGTCATCGCCATGACGCTGTTGATTGCCGCGCTTGGCATTTACTCGTTGAATGACATTCCGATTGATGCTCTTCCAGATGTAACGAATATCCAGGTGCAAGTCATTGCCGAAGCACCCGGCCTTTCACCGGTTGAGACCGAGCGGCTTGTGACCTCTCCCATCGAAATTGCCATGAACGGCCTCCCACAACTGACGGAGGTGCGCTCCATCTCGAAGTTCGGGCTGGCAGTCGTCACCGTGGTGTTCGAAGACGGAGTGGATATTTACTTTGCGAGACAGCTCGTCCTCGAGCGGTTACAGAGTGCGAGTGAGTCTCTTCCACCGTCGGTCCCACAGCCGGCGATGGGGCCTATCACGACTGGCATGGGCGAGATTTACCAGTACTTTCTCGAGAGCGACAGCCTTGACTTGATCGATCTGCGGACAGTGCAGGATTGGATCGTGAAGCCGCAGTTGCGAACCGTTCCCGGCGTTACGGAGGTGAACAGCTTTGGGGGATTGGTCAAACAGTATCAAGTGCTCGTTGATCCTCAGAAACTCTTGAGCTACGATCTCTCCCTTGAAGATGTTTTTGAGGCTGTGGAGAAGAACAACTCCGTCGTGGGTGGAGGATATCTTGAGCATGCCTCTGAGCAATACATTGTCCGGGGCATCGGCCTCGTTCAGAACGAGCATGACCTTGAGGACATCATCGTCAAAAGCGAGCAAGGGTCTCCTGTGTATCTCAGGAACGTTGCGAAGATTGCCATTGGCCCGGAGGCCCGCCAGGGAGCGGTCGTTATGCAAGGTCGCGGTGAAGTGAGCGCAGCAATTGTCATGATGCTCAAGGGAGAAAATAGTCAGAAAGTGATTGAACGGGTCAAAGCAAAGGTCGAGGAGATCAACAAGACGCTCCCACGGCATGTGAAGATTCATCCGTATTATGATCAAACGGATCTGGTCAGCAAGACGATAGCGACCGTGCGCACGAACCTGATGGAAGGGGGGCTTCTTGTTCTTGCCATCCTCTTGATATTCCTTGGCGACATGCGGGCGGTCTTCATTGTTGCCCTGACAATTCCGCTCTCGATGTTGTTTGCATTCATCGGCATGGAGTGGCTTGGTCTTGCCGCCAACCTGATGAGCCTTGGCGCAATAGACTTCGGCATGATCGTGGACGGGTCAGTTGTCATGGTCGAAAATTTCGTCCGCAATCTCACGCACAAAGATCCCGAGCGCACTACCACACAGATAATCGAGGGAGCTGCAAAGGAAGTCGGGCGACCGATCCTCTTCGGCATTCTCATCATCATTGCCGTCTATCTCCCGATACTCACGCTTCAAGGAATAGAGGGAAAGATGTTCAAACCGATGGCCCTCACGGTTGGGTTTGCCCTCATTGGTTCGCTTCTCTTCACACTTACGCTCATCCCGGTGTTGAGCTCACTTTTCCTCAAGGAACGGAAGACGCATAAGGAGCCTCGACTCATTCACTGGTTGCGCGGGTATTATACTCCTCTTCTGGAAAAGGCGTTGTCACACAAGCTCATCACCTTCTCCATTGCGGGGGTACTGTTCATCAGCTCGCTCGCACTTGTTCCGTTCCTCGGGACAGAATTCATCCCCGAGCTCGATGAAGGGTCAATCCTGATTCAGCCGATACGCATGCCCAGTGTATCGCTGACCGAATCTATCGCTATGGAAAAGCAGGTGCAACAAATTCTGATGCAGTTTCCAGAGGTGGAATTCGTCGTTGGCCGCCTCGGTCGGCCCGACATTGCAACAGATCCCATGGGGATCAACCTGAGTGACATCTATGTGACGCTGAAGCCAAAGGACGAATGGAAAACGGCGGACACAAAAGAAGAGCTAGTTGAGAAGATGGTCGAGGAGCTGAAGCATGTCCCCGGCATCAACTACAACATCACGCAGCCGATTGCGATGCGTGTGGATGAGCTTGTCTCAGGTGTCAAGTCGGACATCGCCATCAAGCTTTTCGGCGATGATATGCAGCTCTTGCATCAGAAGGCCGATGAGATAGCGGACGTGATTCGTTCAGTCCCTGGTGCTGCAGACGTTAGCACGGAGCAAGTGTCCGGTCAAACGTATCTCAATATTTACATCGACAGGGATGCCATTGCCCGCTATGGTCTAAACGTTTCGGATGTCCAGCGTGTCATCGAGATCGCCATTGGCGGCAAGGTGGCCACCGAGGTGTTCGAAGGCCAAAAACGCTTCGACGTCCTCGTGCGCTACCCTGAGAGCAAGCGCGGTGATATCGAGGCGATTGAGAACTCTCTTGTCAACTTGCCGAGTGGGGGAACGATCCCGTTGAGCCAGGTGGCCCGCATTGTAGCTGAGGAAGGACCGGTGCAGGTGAGTCGGGAGTATGGTCAGCGCAGAATTGTGGTAGAATGCAATGTCAGGGGAACCGATATCGGGAGTTTCGTTGCTGAAGCGCAGAAGAGAATTGAAACGAGTATGTCACTACCACCCGGCTACTACATAACCTGGGGAGGACAATTCGAAAATCAGCAGC
This sequence comes from uncultured Chitinophagales bacterium, assembly GCA_964359075.1. GTDB lineage: Bacteria > Bacteroidota > Ignavibacteria > UBA10030 > UBA6906 > UBA11986. Next base: position 4,148 of record CAYHRX010000154.1, on the reverse strand, counting down.
GCGCAATGCAACGCTTGATGGTCGTGCTTCCGCTATCGATCTTCATCATCTTTGTCCTCCTCTTCACGACATTCGGGAACCTGCGCCACTCGCTCCTCATTCTCTTGAACCTTCCGTTTGCCCTGAGTGGCGGAATCTTCGCTCTGTTTCTTCGGGACCTCCACCTGAGTGTTTCCGCATCAATTGGATTCATAGCGCTATTCGGCGTTGCAGTCCTCAATGGCGTCGTGCTCATCTCATATATCAACCAGATGTTGAGGGAAGGCCATGATCTTACATTCGCAATCGTCAAAGGTGCATCGGATCGTCTGCGTCCAGTTCTAATGACCGCACTTGTCGCAAGCTTTGGATTCATCCCCATGGCTCTATCGCAAGGAACCGGTGCAGAGGTGCAGCGGCCATTGGCAACGGTAGTGATCGGCGGGCTTATCAGTTCAACGCTACTGACTCTGTTTGTTCTGCCGACATTGTACAGGTGGATTGAGGAGCGAAAATAGTTCACGCGGCAATCTCCCGTTGGTTTCAGCAGGAGAAATTTGTATTTTGTCATCGGCTTTACCATTCCTGAACTACTCACTTGAAAGACGACAAGCACTCCAATGGCTGAACATATCCGTAAACCTGGAATCCTTATCACCGGCGCAAATGGAGAGATGGGGCATGGACTGATTGAGCGCCTTGCGCACGACGGAGCAATGCATATTATCGCTCTGGACGTGCATCCTCTTGATGAGTCATTACAGAAATATTGCAGCGCTGCCATCACCGGCGATATCCTTGAAGCTCGCCTGCTCGAACGCATGCAGAGCGAATACGAGATTCACACGGTGTATCATCTCGCTGCTCTCCTCTCAACGAGGGCAGAGTTCACTCCTGAGGCTGCACATCGTGTGAACGTAGAAGGCACGCTGAACCTGCTGAAGCTTGCCATTGAACAGTCGCGATGGCATGGCACTCCTGTAAAGTTCATGTTCCCGAGCTCCATTGCTGTCTACGGACTCCCAAGCAGGGAAGCCAAGAAGAAAGCTGGGAAGGTCACCGAATCGCAGTGGAACTCACCAACAACGATGTACGGCGCGAACAAGCTCTACTGCGAACATCTTGGCCGGTATTATGCACAACACTACCGACAGCTTGCCGCGGATACGCTCTCCGGCGGTGTAGATTTCCGCTCAATCCGGTTCCCCGGGCTCATCAGCGCAATCACAGTGCCCAGCGGTGGTACAAGCGACTACGCTCCAGAGATGTTGCACGCGGCGGCGCAGGGAAAGAGCTACGCATGCTTCGTCCGGGAAGACGTTCGCACTCCCTTCATGGCCATGCCCGATGCAATCACGGCGTTGCTGAAACTTGAGCTTGTACCGAAGGAGAAACTCACGCAATCTGTCTACAACATCACCAGCTTCAGCCCAAGCGCCGGTGAGGTGAGGGACATCGTCCTGAGAGAGTTCAAGGACGCCAGGATTACATTCTCGCCCGACGACAAGCGGCAGGCAATCGTGGATTCGTGGCCGGAGGATGTCGATGATTCGGCTGCCCGCCGGGACTGGGGCTTTGCTCCGGAGTACGACCTCGACCGGGCGTTCAACGACTATCTCATTCCCGATATTCGGAAGAGATATTCCCGCTGATCAACCGTGACTCACAAGTTCATTCTCACATCAACATGGAGTGACATGCTGTCATCGTGCAGGTTCCTTTCGGGTCTTTTTCTCTTCATTGCTTTCCCATTCCCTTCATCTACAGCGGCTCCACCGCAGAACACATACGACAGCATTGCGACCAGGCTGATGGAGACCGGCTTGAAGGACTGCGAATCATATCAGATGCTGACGGAGCTTGTTACGCACGCACCACACAGGCTCAGCGGCTCACCGGGAGCAGCCAGAGCGGTCGAGCTTACAAAGGAGATGATGGAGAAGCGAGGGTTCGACAAGGTGCATCTTGAGGCAATCAAAGTTCCGCATTGGGTCCGTGGCCCCGTGGAAGAAGCGATGGTCACGCACTCTGCCTCTACAAAGAGTGCGCCCCTCACGGTCTGTGCGTTGGGTGGCAGTGTTGCAACTTCTGAAGATGGCATTGAAGCCGAAGTTGTTGAAGTGAAGTCGTTCGAACAGCTTCGCGGGCTTGGCCAGGCCGCGAAGGGCAAGATCGTTTTCTTCAACCGTCCGATGGACCCAACGAAGCTGAACACGTTCGAGTCTTACGGTGGTGCGGTGGACCAGAGGAGTCGTGGAGCGATTGAAGCTGCAAAGGTCGGCGGTGTTGCCGTGCTTGTCCGCTCGATGACGCTCTCGCTTGACGATGTGCCGCATACGGGACAAATGAGCTATGCGGATACTGTGAAGAAGATCCCTGCCGCGGCAATCAGCACGATGGATGCAGAGATGCTGAGCGAATTGCTCGCGCAAGAGAAAAACGTACGAGTGAAGATCAAGCTCACATGTCAAACACTCCCAGATGAGCCTTCGGCCAATGTTGTTGGTGAGATTACCGGCTCGGAGCTGCCGAACGAAGTGATTGTTGTGGGAGGACATCTTGACGCGTGGGATAAGGGGGAGGGCGCGCATGACGATGGCGGCGGATGCATGCAGGCGATTGAGGCTGTGAACTTGATAAAGAAGCTCGGCCTGAAGCCGAAGCGAACGATCCGGGCGGTGATGTTCATGAACGAAGAGAACGGCAACCGCGGCGGCAAGGCATATCCAGTTGCGCCTGAGCGAAAAGGGGAGATCCACATTGCAGCGTTTGAATCCGATGCAGGCGGACACGCGCCGCGTGGATTTAACGTAAAGGGAGATTCCACCTTGCTGCACAAAGTTCTACGCTGGAAGCCATTGTTCGAGATGTATGATGCTGGCAATATTCAAATCGGGTACAGTGGAGTTGACGTTTCACCACTCGGCGATACCGGTGTTCCTGGTTTCGGGCTTGTTCCCGAAAACCATCGCTACTTCGATTATCATCACTCCGACAACGACACGATTGATAAAGTCAATCCGCGTGAATTGGAGTTGGGAGCGATTGTTGAGGCGATGTTGTGTTATCTGATTTCCGAAGAGGGGCTTTGAAGTTTGTCTTCAGTAGGTGCACGACATGCTGTGCACGCACTGATTCATGATGAACGTTGCTCGCGTCTGTCGTGTAATGCAGTCTGAAGTGCATTGAGATCGAGTCGCCAAATCCTGAACAGATTGGTCGAGTTTCCTCCGTAAGTGGTCTTTCGGACAGACTCGACATCTTGCGGGCCTGGAGGGCAAGGGTGTAGAGGGGGAGCAAGTCGTCTCAAAGAGAATCTTCTTGACTCTTGTCTCCAGCTTTACTACCATATCGCCACAAACAAACAGAGTTTCCGACCCTAAATTCTTCTTTTGTCAACATGATCCCTATCCTTCATTTGCTACGCATACAGAACCCATCTTCCTGTTCATTCCAGATCATCAATGCCATCTCATTCACTATACATTCACAACACCCGGAGGATTCTCTTCTAAGCACGACCAATCAGGGGTGTTCTTGATTTTCCGAAGGAAGGAAAGGAGGTATTCCTTGTGACTACCCCCCTTGAGGAAAGTCGAGGAGAATCAGTTGCGGTGTTCAGTCACTCAAGAATCGAACAGATTCACAAGGGGGAAAACAAATCATTCAACATCAAAGGAGAAAACTCATGCGTAGCATAGCCATACAGTTTGCAGCTCTCTTTATGATTGTCATCCCAATAAGGTTGCTGGCTCAAGAAGTGGCTGGCACGGTGACGAGCGGGGTTAACCCTGTTGTTGGTGCTAATGTGTCGGTGAAGGCACTGAAACGAGGTACTACCACTGACGCCCAAGGAAATTACCGGCTAAAACTAGACGAGGCAGGCACATATAATGTCACGTTCGCCTCTCTGGGGTACTCGCCAAAAACGATTTCGGTTACGCTCGAAGCAAGCGGAGTGAAAACTCTGGATGTTGTGCTTGAAGAATCCGCAATACAGATGAAAGAGGTCGTGACTGTCGGCGGAAGAGCCTCTTCAAGAACCGTTACAGATTCTCCATTGCCAATTGATGTGCTTCAAGCTCGAGATATATCTCTTACGGGACAGAACTCCTTTGATAAAATTCTTCAATATCGTGTTCCTTCATTCAACACTGTCCAAACTCCTG
>CAYHRX010000153.1:0-7734 GCA_964359075.1 uncultured Chitinophagales bacterium | reverse complement strand
TCAGTAAACATTCAGACCCACCATGTCGCTAACAATCCGCAAGGCAGGACGCGAGGACGGGCCAGCCCTCCTCGGCTTGGTCAACGCTCTCGCCGCCTACGAGAAGCTCGCTCCTCCCGATGCGGCTGCAAAGCAACGACTCGTCAATGATATGTCTTCTGCTCGTCCGCGGTTCGATTCGTATCTGGCGGAACTCGACGGAAAAGCCGTGGCCTACTCGATCGTGTTTGAAACATACTCCAGCTTCCTTGCCCTGCCGACACTCTATCTTGAAGACATCTTCGTCCTTCCAGAATATCGCAACAGGAAAGTCGGCTACACACTCTTCATCGCCATGGTCGAGGAAGCACATCGCCGCGGCTGCGGCCGCATGGAATGGTCGGTGCTCGACTGGAACAAGCTTGCGAGCGATTTCTATGAGCGCCTCGGCGCCACACACATGAAGCAGTGGCAACTGTACAGGCTTGTGCGAGATGATATGGGGCGGATAATAAGCGGCACAACTTAGTCGAGCCGTTCCAGCCCGCAAGTCCCGGTGAGACACCGCGACTGTTGATTTAGTCTACATACCATTCTTCTACCACGAGAAGAACATTAGCTACCGACCGATGTCATTCTTCCTCTGTCGAGGAATCTAACATACGCAATGAACTCATTTCGGAGAACCTGATTCCTGGTAAGAAGTTTGCAGCAAAGTCAGATGGATCATTGAAGAGAGGAGATCACCTAAGCTTGGACATTTTGATCATCGATGACAATACCGACTATCTACACCTCCTAAAGGAGGCACTCAACGCATCCGGGTACGATGTTCACACCGCCGAGGATGGAGTAGAGGGTTGTGAGATTCTGACTTCTACAAACATTGATCTGATCATCTCAGATATTCGGATGCCGAGGATGGACGGAATCAAGTTGCATTCGTTCGCCCGTGAAATGAACAGACACAAATCAACCAAGTTCGTTTTCCTCTCAGGATACAAGGATGTGTACAGCAATATCGCCGGGATCATAGCAAATATCGATTTCTTCCTGGATAAGACAACATCTGTTGACATGATTGTGAAATTGGTTGACAAATTGCTGTTCGGCGACTTTGCCGAGATGTGGGCGTAGGTCAAAGCTTCGCCGCCACCACAACAACTCCTTTGGCAGAATAGACACTGCCACCGGTTTCATTCAAGCCTTCCACAAGCACGACATAGATTCCCACACGTGCCTTCTGTCCATCGTCGTCCAACCCGTCCCAGACAATGTCTCTGATGGAGCCACTATGTTCATTGCTGGCAAGGTGCCTGATCCGTCTTCCTCTCACATCGTAGATCTTCACACCTACCATCGCAACCTCTGTGGGAAGTTCATAGTGAATTACTGTGAAGTCCTCCACTCCGTCCCCATCAGGAGAGAACGGGTTGGGCGAAGTCGACACCTTCGCCTGAGACGGAAGCGCAGCAGTGTAGATGCTGTTGCGTTTGCCCGGAGTACCGCCGACTCCAAAGGCACATGTACTCCAATTCCTCGGATCGTTCGAGGCCAGAGAAGGGTAGATCTTTTCCAGTGCACGTCCTGTCGGATCTGCAATGTTGCGATTATGCCATGAAGGTAGGTATGCGACGCTATCGACGGTAGTCCCTGACGCGTCCTTGACAACAACATCATCGCCATCATTGTTGAGATTCAGGCTCGATTGCCGTGCAATAGTTATCATTCGTGCGCCGAGACTATCAAGGCCCGGGAAGCGAAAGAGGATCGTTGAATCAGAAGCAATCACAAAGTACTCACCTGAGTGCACAATGCGTGGTCCTGGAGGGATATCAACTTCGTTCGCACCTCCTGAAGCGCCCGGGCGGTCAAGAAGCTTCCACCCCCCAACGTCGATATCCGAAGCGCTGACGTTCAGAAGCTCAACGTATTCTGCTTCATTCGTGAACGGCGCGAACATGATCTCGTTGACGACCGCAACACGGGGCTCGTACCCAACCTTGACTGCGAATACTGTACTGTTGTTTGAAGGCCGTAGGTCAGGCACATACTCCACGTTCGCTATAACGTTGTGGATCCCTCCGGCAGGATCTGGCCATTGGCTGCTCACGCGCAGCGTTTCTCTTCTCGACAGCGATTGCGCGATATGTACTCTGGCGATGAGTTCCGCGGGAGCAGCAAGAGAGTCCCTGTTGCTATCATCGAAGAATGCAACGTCGAAGTCAGAGCCCACCATCCGGCCAACGTTCTTCACCGTAACACCAAGGTTGACCGGTGCTCTTGGCGGCCCTGAGATGGCAGCACTCTTCAATGCGCGCAGGTCGTGATCAAGGGATGCCTGAGAGTTCTCTCTGCCCGGTGTTGCGCTCATGGAATCGGAGGACGATGACCAATTGGCCGAATCGTTTGAGACATCGAGGGGGTCGATGCGCTCCAGTGAGGTCCCACCGATACCACCCCACGCAGGGAGATACCTCACAGAGTCCATCTGCAGGTCTCGGTTGTCAAACACCACCACGGCGTCGCCGGAATTGCTGAACAGGAATGTTGGCAGCGAAAAGGCTTGCACCACGAGTCCTGGCAACCGGACATACCGTTGAAGAAGCAATGCCGTGTCCTTGGTAAACACTGCGTAGCCAAAAGGGGGAAGGACCGCGGAGAACGTGGCAAGAATGTAGCGGCTTGATATCTGTCTGTTGCTGACCATCCAATCCTTCACATCAACGCTCTCAGCACTCGAGTTATGGAGTTCAAACCATTCTGGCTCGCCTATGGGACTGTACATGATTTCGTTGATGACGACAGAACCTCTTCTATGTCCAACTCTAACGCGAGCATATGCCGTGTTGTTCAACGAATCTTCATCCTGAACAAAGCTCACCTGCGCAATTAGTCGATGGTCGTTACGTGTCAGCCTGAAGGGTGGCAGGCCCAGCACGATCGAATCAAGCGGCGGGAGTGTTCCCGGATAGACGAGAGATGAGACCAACTCGGTTGGCTGTGCGAGAGAATCATTGTCAAAGTCGTCGTACAATCTCAATGTGAACATTGAAGCAGGCTGGTATCCTTGGTTCCGGATCTTTGTCGTGACGATGATAGAGTCTCCTCGCACGGGAAAAGCAGGCAAAGCCATCACGGTGTCCAAAGCAAGGTCGTGGTCTTTTCGTGTAATACTGTTCCGTCTGCCCGGGGTACTTCTGTTCGGATGACGCGACGAATTCCAATTGGCTTGCGTCGTTGAGCGAGCCAGCGGATCTATGCGTTCGAGAGACCTGCCTCCACTGTTCCCACCCCACCCCGGCGTGTAGCTCACACTGTCCATGGTTGCAAGCCGGTTGTCATAAAGGACAACTGCGTCGCCGCTATTGTTGAGTGTCGGGAAGGCCGAGACGTTGACGACACGAGATGGAATCTCCGGATGGATATCAACCAGCGCAGCAGAATCCTTCGTAAGAACAACATAGCCACCGGGCGGAACGAAAACCACCGAAGATGAGATGAGCTTCCTGGCGGTCACGACGTTGTCCGAGACAAACCAATCCTTGAGGTTTATGGTGTCTCCTCTGGTGTTGAACAATTCTACCCACTCAGGCTCAGTGCCAGAGGGTGCATACATGATCTCGTTTGCCACAACGCTGAAAGGACGGTACCCAATCCGCAATATCGTTAGTGTCTGATCGTTTGATGGGTTCTGATCGGGAGCGTACACAACCTGAGTGATGATGGCTCGATCACCTGGCGTAAACCGTCCAAGGAAGGCTGCAACTTCGACCGAGTCGCCGACATTGAGCTGAGTAGTGTTTGGAGACGTGGCAACTAATTCCGCGGGCTGGGGGATCGAATCGTTGTTGAGATCAATGTAGAACTTCACCGCAAACGAAGGCGCGCTCTGTCGGCCAACATTCAAGACAAGCGCTCGCGCTTGCACGGTGTCTTGTTCGTTTGATAGCACTGGCGAAAAGCGAATAGCAACAGCCGCCAGATCGTGAGTCACCTGAACCGATACAGCAATGTCGTCAAGCCTGAACGTCCCCGTGGCACCGCTAACGTCGGGCACAACCCGCCATCGAAACTTCACGCCGGCCCTGTTTCCAATTGTGGCCGGCAGGGACAACGACGAGAGGACATAGTTCGTCGCTCCGCTGCTTGTCAAGCTATCGCCAACCTGAATCGGGAAGGTTACACCACTATCCAGCGATGCCTCGACAACCACACGGGCAAGATGAGACGATGAACGACGTGTGTAAAATGCCAGCCGGTCGGGAGTCTGGCCTCGAAAATCGAACTCGGGCGAAGTGAGGCTCTGACTGATCATTGCGTTGGTGGAAAGCGCAGCATTCGGCAGCGACCGCGGCGTGCTGGCGGTGGCTGTGAAGTCATTCGTCCCTGGCACCCTATTCTGCGTGGAAGTCCACCCCACAGGCAATGCCGGAGGCGCAGCAGAATCGAAGTTCTGCACGTAAGGAAACGTGGAGATTTGCGCGCAGACTTCTCCGCACAATCCCACACCGAATACGATAATGCTGTGAAGTAGCAAAGCGAGCTGAGGCCTCAACGATGCCTCCGAGGAAAAATTGAGTAAGGGGAGTTGTTGAGATGTTAAGAAAGATTTTCGCGACTTGCAAGCGCGAGCCTACGATCTGATGAGTAGGCTGTTGATTTTGGGTTGGAGATTGGGTATATACTCAGCAAGGCTAATTCGTTGCTTCATTACCACATGGCTAATTCCATTCTATTTGTTGACGATGATCCGGACCTCCGGGAGATCGTAACAGACCAGCTTACTGCGTCGGGGTACACCGTGGACGTGGCCGAGGATGGGGTGGTGGCCATCGACAAGCTTCAGCAGAAGGATTACGAAGTGATTCTTCTTGACATTACCATGCCTAATAGGAACGGCATGGATGTGTTGCGTTTTACAAAAGACCACGCCCTGAAGTGCAAGGTGATTATGCTGACCGGTATGGTGGGTCTTTCGGTGGCTATCGAAAGCATCAAGCTGGGTGCTGCTGACTACATCACCAAGCCCTACAACATGGACTACCTGCTCTCATCGATCAAGAGGGCCCTCGAGAAATAGCATTACGTACCTTCGCTGTAGTCATTGATGTACTTTCCCTGGTCCGCAGTCAGCTTGTCGATCGAGAGACCCTGGGTCTTCAATTTCACCCTCGCTATCTCTTGATCCTGCTCAGCCGGAATATCATACACCTTGTCCTCAAGCCGCTTTCCCTTTTTATGAAGCTCGGCCAGCCGGAACTGCGACATGAATTGGTTGGCAAATGACATGTCCATTACTTCAGAAGGATGACCCTCCGCCGCGGCAAGGTTTACCAGACGTCCCTGGGCAAGCACATAGATGCGCCTGCCATCCTTCATCATGTACTCCTCGTTGTTATCCCGAATCACACGCTTGGACTTCATGAGCGATGAAAGGTCATTCAGGTTGATCTCGCAGTCGTAGTGACCGGTGTTGCAGACAATCGTCCCGTCTTTCATTGTCTGGAAATGCCGCTTCACGATGATGTCCTTCACGCCGGTGGCAGTGATAAAGATATCGCCAACCCTAGCCGCCTCATCCATTTTCATGACGCGGAAGCCTTCCAATGTTGCTTTCAACGCTGCCGTTGGTTTCACTTCGGTGATAATCACGTTCGCACCCATACCCTTGGCTCGTAACGCTACACCTTTGCCGCAATGTCCAAATCCAGCAACAACAATATTCTTTCCAGCAAGCAACACGCTCGTCGCCCGGAGAATGCCGTCGAGAGTTGATTGGCCTGTACCGTACACGTTATCGAAGTCCCACTTGGTCTCCGCATCGTTCACCGCAATCACCGGATACTTCAATGCGCCGGCTGCCGCCATTGAGCGCAAGCGATGAACGCCCGTGGTTGTCTCTTCAGTCCCGCCGATGACGTACTTCTCGGCAAACTCCGGATGGTTTTTGTGGATGGTGAAGATAAGATCAGCGCCATCGTCGAGGGTCAGATTTGGGTGGATTTTCAGCGTCTCTTCAATGCACCAGTAGAACTCCTTCACGTTCATTCCGTGCCAGGCAAAGATCGAAACACCCTGAGCCGCAAGTGCTGCCGCCACAGCATCGTTTGTGGAGAGGGGATTGCATCCGCTCCAGCTCACCTGTGCACCAGCCTCAACGAATGTCTTTACAAGCACCGCTGTCTCTTTTGTAACGTGGAGACAGCCGGCGATACGGTATCCCTTCAGTGGTTTTGTCTTCTTGTACTTCTCTCGAAGGGCCATCAACACGGGCATGCGTGATTCTGCCCACTCAATCAGCTTCTGCCCGCCATCCGCGAGCTTGAGATTTGCAACCTTGTACTTTCCTGCTTTCGAATCCATTCTTCTTCCTAGTGTATGAGAGTCAACGAATCATAGATGAACAACTAGCAGGTTGTTGAAAAACCCCCATGAAAATAATTCTTGAACCGCCAAGACGCAGAGACGCCAAGAAAAGATTCAAAAATGTCTTAGAAAATACCTTTCAAATTTTCCTTGGCGTCTTGGCGGTTTAGCTTTTTCAACAGCCTGCTAGTGCTTGACGGCCTGCTGTAGCGTCTTCACAAGGTCGAGCCGTTCCCACGTGAAGTCCTTGTCGTTGCGACCGAAGTGCCCATACGCAGCAGTCTTGCGATAGATGGGACGGAGCAGGTTGAGCCGCTTGATGATTCCCCGAGGCGTCATGTCAATCTCACGCATGACGATCCTGTTCAGCTCGGAGTCGGGGATGCGCCCTGTACCATAGGTGCTCACATGGATTGACACAGGATCAGCAACGCCAATCGCGTAGGCCACCTGAATCAGGCACTCATCGGCCAAACCCGCGGCAACAATGTTCTTCGCCAAGTGCCGTGTGGCATACGAAGCACTGCGGTCGACCTTTGAGGGATCCTTGCCTGAGAATGCGCCTCCGCCATGCGGTGCGCGTCCGCCATACGTATCAACGATAATCTTGCGGCCGGTGAGTCCGCTATCACCATGGGGGCCGCCGATCTCGAACCGGCCCGTCGGGTTCACGTGGATGATCGTCTTCTTATCCCGGAGGTGAGCCGGAATGACCGCGTTGATAACATTTTCGACGACGTCCTCCGCTATCCGTTTCTGTGAGACATCGCCATCGTGCTGTGTTGAAATGACAACTGTGTGCACGCGGACAGGCTTGCGACCGTTATACTCAACAGTGACCTGTGACTTGGCGTCCGGTCTCAGGTACGGCATCAGCTTTAGCTGCTTCTTTCTGAGTTCTGAAAGCCGCTTCACAAGCTTGTGTGCAAACATGATCGGCATCGGCATGTACTCGGGCGTCTCGCTCGACGCATACCCGAACATCATCCCCTGGTCCCCCGCCCCGCCCGTAGCGACACCCTGAGCGATATCCGGCGACTGCGAATGGATGCTCGAGATTACCGAGCACGACTCCGCATCGAAGCGATACTCCGCCTTGGTGTATCCGATCTCCCGGATCACCTGCCGCACAATATCCTGTACTTCGATGTATGCCGTTGTAGTAATCTCACCGCCCACAAACGCGAGGCCGGTGGTAACAAAGCTTTCGCACGCCACGCGGGCTTTCTTGTCCTGCTGGATGATTGCATCGAGGACCGAGTCAGAAATTTGGTCGCACACTTTATCAGGATGTCCTTCCGACACGGACTCTGACGTAAATAGATATGACATGACCTATCCTTAGCTTGTGATGATAATGAGTTGGTTCAACGCTGATATACCCGG
>CAYHRX010000152.1:3649-7747 GCA_964359075.1 uncultured Chitinophagales bacterium | reverse complement strand
CAGCCGCTGCCAATGTTACCACCCCTGGCACGACTTCCGTCAAGATCAAGGACACCGATAGTGATGATAATGTCCCGGATTCGCCGACGCATAACGAGCAAGAGATCACCATCGTAATCAACGTCAGTGCTGTGCCAATTCCTGTCGCAAACCCGGCAGCGGTACAGGTCGGCTCAGGGCAAACGGTGCCCGTGCAAATCTCGGGCGGCACACCACCGTATCAGATTGTAATCCCTTCCGATCCCACCTATGTATCGGCCGCGTTTGTAAACCCGGGTGTCAACCCTGCAACGCTCAATATCACGGGCGTTTCAAATGCTTCGGCAGCGGGCTCGACATTCGTGAAGATTAAAGGGAGCGCATCGTCCTCAATTGATACCTTGAGGATACCGATTACCAAAGTACCATGACACTCATAAGAAAGGAACCAAACGTGCGGATTCTCAGGAGCATCGTGTTGTTGGCAGCAATATGCTTTTCAGTGGATACGCTTCTCGGGCAGGATGGACAAGCCCGGAAGCCAGCGAAAAAGAATACCGGCCCACTCTCGTTCAAAAAAGATGTCTTCCCGATCATCGAGAAGAACTGCCTGCCATGTCATGCGGAGGACAACTTTAATCCGAGTGAGCTTTCTATGGACGACTACGACAAGATGAAGACGGGAGGAAAGAATGGTCCGATCTGGGTCGAAGGGAAGTCGAAGGAAAGCAACATCGTGAAGAAACTGAGCGAGAAGCCGCCGTTCGGCGACAGGATGCCGCTGAACTCGAAGAAAAAGATTGCCGATGGTAAAGCGAAGTGGCTGACGGAGGACGAGGTCAAGACAATAGCCACGTGGATTGATCAGGGAGCCAAGAACAAGTAGGACCGTCAACAGATGACGCAATCAGAGCCCCGGGCGCAACGCTCGGGGCTTTTGCATTCGTTGATTCTCTGTTGGATTCTCTCCATATTCTTTAAGAAGACATTGCCTTGTACGCTTTCTGCCATGGCTGAAGAGAACCACCGGTTCAACATCAACACCCTGCTTGACAAAGCGAGAGCTGCCTCCGATTCGATCATCCGGGTCGTGATTGCCGCCACTCTCGTGATATTTCTGGCCAGCATGTTCCCGCGAGGCGAAGAGATTGATGTCGACTACAAAGTTGGCGCCGTATGGGCGCAGAAAGACCTGATCGCGCCGTTCTCCTTCGCACTTCTGCGCGACGAGTCCGAATACAAGAAGGACGTCGAACGCGCAAAGCAATCGGTGTACCTCGTGTTCGAGCGGGAGCCGACACCGGAAAAGAAACAACTCGAGCGGTTGCACCTGTTCTTCAGTAGAGCCGAGAGTGCTCTTGTTGCGCGCGGTGCGTACAAACGCAGCCTGAAGGACGATCGCTCCGCCGTTGCACGGGATTCTGTGGCATTTATGCAAGCTGCCGGACACATCGAGATCCCACTTGGAGTAAACGAGTGGGAAACCCTGGCAGCGTTACATGCCGCCGGCAAGCTCGTCGAACTCAGAAGTGTCGTGGCAAGGGAATTGCGGGAACTCCACATGGTCGGCGTCCTCGACCGATCCAAGAGCGCGCTCCCGCGGTCTGATATTGCCATACGGAAAGGAACACAGGAGGACATCATCTCCACGGCACGTCTGTTTGATATTGCAGAGGTTCGGGAGTTGTATGACAAGAAGCTGGCCGACGTGTACAAGAACGAGCCTCGCGCTCGGGCATTAGCATACAAGATTGGCATTACGTTGCTTGAGCCGAACGTTCGGTTTAGCGACGCCGGGACAAAGCAGGCCACGGATGGAGCCATCAATGCTGTTCCGAGGACGAGTGGCTTCGTGCAAGAGAACGAACGTATCGTCAGCAAGCATGAGCGCATCACGCCCGAAACGAAGCTGAAGCTCGAATCGCTGGCACGGGCACGCGCCGAGCGGGGTTCGAGAAAGGACTACACGTTCCAGAGGCTTGGCATTGCGTTGCACGTGATTATCGTCGTGATGCTCTACGGCCTCTACCTCTATCTTTTCCGCAAGCGGATCTTCTGGAACAACCGTCGGCTGGCACTTATCGCACTGCTTATGTTGTTGGAGGGATTCTTCGCATTCCTGACGCGGGAGCTGGATGTCAGTGCACCGATTGAATTCCTGATCTTCGTTCCCGTCGCATCGATGCTGCTGACCATCATCTTTGACTCACGTGTGGGCTTCTACGGCACAGTGATCATTGCCCTGCTTGTGGCCGGCATTCGGGGGAACGATTACGCAGTTGCGCTCTCCTCCATCGTCGGCGGAGCGCTTGCTGTCTACACTGTGCGGGATATGAAGAACCGCTCGCAGATATTCCGGTCGCTTGGCTTCATTTTCCTTGGCTACGCGCTTGCCATTATCGCTCTTGGCGTTGAACGCTTCGAATCCCTGAATGTTGTCGCCGAGCAGCTCATGTACGCCCTGGCAAATGCCATTGTCTCACCCGTGCTGACCTACGGCCTCCTGATTTTTTTCGAACGGGTCTTCAGCGTGACGACCGATCTCACGCTGATGGAGCTTTCTCATTTCAACCATCCTCTTCTCAGAAAGCTGGCCGAACAGGCGTCTGGAACGTACCACCACAGCCTGACAATGGCGTCCCTTGCGGAAGCCGCGGCCTCAGCTGTCGGTGCAAACGAAGTCCTGGCGAGGGTGGGTGCGCTCTTCCATGATATAGGCAAGCTCGTCAAGCCGAACTACTTCGTAGAGAACCAGAAGGGCTCGCGCAACCGGCACGACAAGCTCACGCCCCGCATGAGCTCGCTGATTATCTCCGCACACGTGAAGGAAGGGATGTCGCTCGGAGAAGAGCACAAGCTGCCGCAGGAGGTCATCGACTTCATCCCGATGCATCACGGCACAACACGGATTGAGTTCTTCTACAACAAGGCGGTGGAGCTTGCGCATCAATCGGAGGATGAAACGAAGATTGAGGAGATCATCGAGCAGGACTACCGCTATCCCGGGCCGAAACCTCAGACGAGAGAAACGGGCATCATGATGCTTGCCGATGCGGTGGAAGCATCGACGAGAACGCTCGATGATCCATCACCACAGAAGCTTGAGGGAGTGATTGATGAGATCATCAGGAAGCGGTTTGAGGAAGGCGAGCTGGACGAGTGTCCACTGACGCTGAAGGATCTCACCAAGATCAAAGCGGCGTTCCTGAGTGTTCTCGTCGGCATCCATCATTCACGGGTCAAGTATCCCGAACAGCCGAAGAAGCGATCACCGAGACCCAAACGCGCGGGGCAGCCCATTGTTTCGGCGGCGCAAGAGGAACGCTCAGCACCCCCAACGACCGACACACGTGAGCCTGTGTCTCCGCCGGACAGTGAATCTCAGAAGCAATGACCGATCACCTTAGAGATTACCTTCACTACCTGCAGCTTGAGAAGAACGCGTCGAAGAACACGATTACTTCTTATGCCCTTGACATCAGGCGGTACATTGAGTTCCTTGAACGCCGCAAGGTGAGTACCTTGGATGCAGTGACCGAAACACACATGTCACAGTTCATGGCAGCGTTGCGGCGCGGTGGGCTTTCCCCTCGCTCGGTCACTCGCTCGCTTTCGGCAATCAAAGGGTTCCACAAGTTCCTGATGGGCGATGGTGTTGTGCGCGCCAACCCGACGGAGAACGTGGACAGGCCCAAGCTGCCGCGTTCACTCCCCGACGTTCTGAGCCAAGCTGAAGTCGAGTTGATCCTGAACCAGCCTGTCGCTTCACCTGAGGACAAGCGCAACCTCTGGCTCCGCGACAAAGCGATCCTGGAAACATTGTATGCAACGGGCATGCGCGTCTCTGAGATCGTCACGCTGAAACAGACAAATGTGCTGCCGGAGGAAGGCTTGGTACGCGTGTTCGGCAAGGGATCAAAAGAGCGCATCGTCCCGATAGGCGGCTCCGCGCTGCGGTGGATGGCACGGTACCAACGAGAATTGCGCCCTCATCTTCTGAAGAGGGGCAAGTCGCAGGATGCGCTGTTCCTGAACGTACGCGGCACACATATGACGCGTATGTCCATCTGGAACATCGTGCAGGAGTATACAAAAAGGGCTGGCATCACCAAGGCCGTA
>CAYHRX010000152.1:0-3639 GCA_964359075.1 uncultured Chitinophagales bacterium | reverse complement strand
GCAATTCGCGCTGGAAGCCGGCATGATGTTCACTCCACACACGTTCCGCCATTCATTTGCAACGCACCTGCTTGAAGGCGGTGCCGACCTGCGGGCCGTGCAGGAGATGTTGGGGCATTCTGATATCTCGACGACGCAGATCTATACGCATATTGACCGTGAGTACCTAAAGGAAGTGCACCGCACGTTTCACCCGAGGGGGTAGGAAGTCCTCGTTCTTTGTATCTGAAAAACCATTCACTGCTGGAGAGCGTCATGCACAACTACTGCGACGGCCAGGTCTATACTCTTTCCGACCTGCGCGACCAGATTGTCGGAGTTGATACACGGGTGCCCGTGCTCGACGGAGCCGACAGGCCGTACGTGTTTCTCGATAACGCTGCAAGCACGCCGACGTTCAGGAGGGTGCTGGAATGCATCCTGGAATTCATGCCCTGGTACTCCGGCGTCCATCGCGGTACGGGCTTCAAGTCCTGGATTGCGACGGATGCGTACGACAAGGCGCATGAGGTTGTCGGCAAGTTTGTCGGTGCCGATCTTACCGCAAACGTCGTGACGTTCACGAAGAACACAACGGAGTGCATCAACAAACTCGCCAACCGGTTCAAGTTCCAGCCGGATGACATTGTGGTGACGACTTCGATGGAACATCACTCCAACGACTTGCCGTGGAGGAAGTATGCATCGGTTATCCACGTGCCGATTGTTGAGCATGGGTATTTGGACCTCAAGGTGCTCAGAGAAATCCTCCTTGAGTACAAGGGGAAAGTGAAGCTTGTTGCGGTAGGCGGCGCCTCTAATATCACAGGGCTTTGCTCCCCCATCCATCATATTGCGGAGCTTGCCCATGCGGCAGGCGCAAAGATCTTCGTTGATGCCGCGCAGCTTGCACCGCATCGTCCGATCGACATCCTGCCCAATGACTTCCCGCGCCACATCGACTTCATCGCATTCAGTGCCCACAAGATGTACGCGCCGTTCGGCACAGGCGTGCTTATCGGTCCAAACGATTTCTTTGAAGAGAGCGTACCCGATGCTGTCGGCGGTGGGGTTGCGTCGGTCGTTACGCTGGATGGAGTGGAATGGAATCATGTACCCCACAACGATGAAGCGGGTAGTCCGAACGTTGTTGGCGGCGTTGCAATGGCGGAGGCCGCGTGCATGCTGCAATCGGTGGGGATGGAGACGATTGCCGGACATGAGCAGCATCTGCTTGACTACGCGTTCAAGAAGCTGAAGAAGATTCCCGGCATGGTGTTCTACGGTCCAACCGATAACCTGATGGACAAAGTCGGTGTCATCGCGTTTAATATGGAAGCCATGCACCCTGGACTTGTTGGCGCCATTCTCAGTGTTGAAGGCGGCATCGGTGTGCGGAATGGCTATTTCTGCGCGCAACCGTACGTGAAGAAGCTGTTGAACGTAAGTGATGCTGCCGCAAAGGATGCAGGTTGTGGCGTGGTGACCAGCGATGTGTCTGTCTTCCCCGGCATGGTTCGTGCAAGCTTCGGCTGTTACACGAATGAGGATGATGTGCAGGCGTTGGTGGACATGCTGGAGAGGATCAGCCGGAAAGAGTACAAGGGGATGTACCACCAGGACCCGGTCACCGGCCGATTCTCAGCGCACGGCTTCAGGGTTTCATTGAAACGATATTTCCCGTACCTTGTATCGGAGACGCCATACGAACGCGAATACTCCGAGTCGGCATAAGAAGGTTATGAATGACTGAACAGCTCTATATTCTTCCTATCCTGTTGCTCTCCGTGGTTGTCCATGAGGTTGCCCACGGCTACATGGCGTTAAGACTTGGCGATCCGACAGCAAAATCGCTCGGGCGGCTGACGCTGAACCCGCTTCCACACATCGACCCGATTGGGTCGATCTTCATACCGCTCTTCTCTCTGCTCACTGCGGGCACGGTGTTCATTGCGTGGGCGAAGCCGGTGCCGGTGGATGCGTCCAACTTCTCCCGTCCGCGGCGTGACGACCTGTTGGTTTCCATCATTGGACCCGGCTCAAATATCTTGATGGCGTTCGTGTGCAGTGTTGCTGTGATCCTCCTTGGCCTTTTTGCTGGAGTTGTCGACGCATCCGGATCGGTCCTCGCAAGCGAGGTCCTGGAGTTCCTGTTGAAGATGTTCTACGGCGGGATCTATCTGAACATCATCCTTGCCGTATTCAACCTGATCCCGGTGCCCCCACTGGATGGCTCGCACGTTCTTGCTGCGTTCCTCCCATTGCGTCTCGCTCATGGATATCGCAGCATCGGGTTTGCGGGGATCCTTCTGCTGATCTTTCTGATGCGTGTGCCTTGGGTAAATGCGGCGTTCTATGTTGTCATCAGAGGCATCTTTGTTCCCTTTGATTCCTTGATCACGCTATTCTCCTGACTGTGTCACTTCCATGCAAGAGTTCTCCTACTGTGATGACGAACTGATGGTGGAGCAGCTCAGGCTGTCGGATGTAGCTGAGCAGTTCGGCACACCGTTGTACGTCTATAGCAAACAGTCCATCATCGACCATTGCCGCTACATCGAGCGGGCATTTGAGGGATATGAGCACCTCACCTGCTACGCTCTGAAGGCGAACAGCAATCGGGCGCTTCTCAAGATCATTGCCGGAGAAAAGCTCGGTGCAGATGTCGGCTCCGTTGGCGAGCTTCATCTGGCGCTCACGGCGGGATTTCCTCCGGCGAAGATCACGTTCAGCGGAGTAGGCAAACGGGACGATGAGATTGAATACGCACTGGAACATGATATCTTTGCATTCAATGTTGAGTCAAGAGAAGAGATCGACGTGCTCAACCTGTTGGCCGGAACGCTGGGAAAGCGCGCCCGCATACTGCTTCGTGTCAACCTCGATATCGATGCCGGTGGTCATGCGTATGTCTCCACAAGCCTGAAGCGGAACAAGTTCGGTATTGGCCACACACATGTTGTGGAGGTTTTGAAGTGGGGACAAGAACTGCCACACATCGAAGTGCGCGGCATTCCCAGTCATATCGGCTCTCAGATCATCAAGGTCGAGACGTTCCTTGCTGCTGCCCGAGCACTGTCCGGACTGGTGAAGGACCTCCGCTCGGCAGGTGTTCCGGTTCGTGATCTGGACTTCGGTGGTGGGTTCGGTGTTCAATACCACGGCTACGTGAATCATCCTCAGCTTCCTGTTGAAGAACCCGAAGAACTGAACCTCTCCGCGTCAACATTGGTCAGAGCTGTCATTCCTCTCCTTAAAGAGCTTGGGTGCCGCATTTCCATTCAACCCGGAAGGTCAATCATCGCGCATGCAGGCGTTCTCCTGACAAAGGTCCTCTACCGCAAGGTGAGTGAGGAGAAAGTGTTCATTGTGGTGGATGGCGGAATGAATGACCTGATCCGCCCGAGTTTGTACCAGGCACACCATCAGATAGTCCCGCTGCACGTCAATGGCGCAGCACACGAGATAGTGGATGTTGTTGGTCCGGTATGTGAGTCGGGGGACTTCTTCGCCCTCGACCGGCAGCTGCCGCGGGTGAAGCGCGGTGATTATCTTGCCTTGATGTGCGCAGGTGCGTACGGGTATGTTCTCTCCTCCAACTACAATGCGCGACCTCGCCCAGCCGAAGTGCTTGTCGACAGGAACCGGGTGACAATCATC
>CAYHRX010000151.1:0-7764 GCA_964359075.1 uncultured Chitinophagales bacterium | reverse complement strand
CACTGATGCGGCCACCACACAGCCGTTGGCGGCAGTGAGGATTATCGTCTTCAATGCGAATACCAACGCGCCGGTGGGGGTTCCGGCAGGGTCGGGAATTGATGGCAGCTATCGCATCGAGCTGCCGCCGGGAACGTACTTTCTGAAACTTGCCCGACAGGGATATGAGGATGTCCCTCCGCGGGACATCAGACCTCTTCCTCTCAATGTGAGTTCCGGACAGACAGTCACGTACTCCGTCCAGATGTTCCCTAACGCAATACCGAATGCTGGGATCGTCTCCGGGAGAGTCTTCACTGCCGGCGCTCCCGCTCCGGGCGTGCTTGTGATCGCGGATGATAGCACACGAGCATACTCCTCGGTCAGCAGCGGGGATGGCTCCTTCTACATCTTCAATACTCCTACCGGTGCGTACAGGGTGAAGGCGTGGCGGCCCGGCTTCTCTTCCACTGATAGTCTGGTCGCTGTACCTGCAGGCAGAGAGGTGACCACCAACGTGACGCTGACGCAGGGTGTGACCGGTTCTGTGCAGGGGCAGGTGACATTTCTTGCAACGACCAATATCGAGGTTGATGTTGAGCTGACGCATCCGCGGACACGGGAAACCATCCCCGGTCTCTCCACAAAAACCTTGAGTCGGAACTACATCCTGAACAACGTCCCGCCGGGGACGTACCTTGCGCGCGCAACCTACGAGAACGACGGAAAAGTGGTTGACCCGGACTGGATCATCAAGAACGGCGAGCCGTTGGTCACAGTGGGTAGTGGAACCGTATCGAGGGACTTCAGCGTTACGGGCGCGGTTACACTCGTCAGTCCGACCAACCCAGAAACGAGCACACAGCCGGTCGATGTGCAGGGTGCAAGACCGACATTTTCCTGGGCGGCTTACTCGAGTGCAGACCATTATGTCGTCGAAGTAATCAACTCAAGCGGACGCGCGATCTGGGGCGGATTTGCCAACAACTGGACGGTGCGTAGGGTGCTTGTTCCGAGACCACAGACCAGCATCCAGTACAACGCGGACACCAGCGCGACTGAGCCGCTTGGCGTTGGCAGGATCTATCGGTGGAAGATCTACGCCAGCAAGAACGACAACAGTGAGCCGACAGGCTGGAAGCTGATTTCTGCAAGCGAAGACCAGCGTGGGCTCATTCGGATTGTGCCGTGAACCTGCTTGCCTCTTTGCACGGCAGTGGTTAGATTGACCAAGCAGCAAAACAGTTGTTTGACTTGCAAGGCAACCTATGCCCAACATGCATGAGATTGCAGCAAAGTCCGGGAACATCATCAGCCGCTTCAAAGGCATCAAGCACATGGTCGGCAATACGCCGCTGCTCGGTGTGCGCTTCACGTTCAAGGGGAAGCGACGCGTCATCTACGTGAAGGCTGAGAACATCAACATGACCGGCAGCATTAAGGACCGGATGGCGTTCCACATCCTTCAGAAGGCGTACGAAGAGGAGCACATTCAACCGGGCGACAAGATCGTCGAAGCCACGAGCGGCAACACGGGGATTTCGTTTGCCGCTATCGGTCGGGCGCTTGGTCATCAGGTCGTCATCTTCATGCCGGACTGGATGAGTCGTGAGCGTGTGGAATTGATACGCAGCCTCGGCGCCAAGATCATGCCCGTGACGCGTGAGCAGGGCGGCTTCCTTGGCAGCATCCGTATGACTGAAGACCTTTCCAGGACCGAAGAGAACATTTTCCTGCCGCGTCAGTTCTCCAACGAAGCGAACATTGAAGCGCACGAGCAAACCACCGGTCCGGAAATCTGGTGGCAGCTTCATTTCAATTCACTCCAGCCCGACGCGTTTGTTGCGGGTGTCGGGACGGGTGGTACCATCATGGGGGTAGGGAAGTATCTTCGGTCCCAGAAACCAACTGTGCGTATCCATCCACTTCAGCCTGCGGAGTCTCCGACTCTGACCACCGGTCGCAAGGTTGGTCAGCACCGAATCCAGGGTATCTCCGATGAGTTTATCCCCGCCATTGTGAAGCTGGACGGTCTCGACGCTGTTGTCAGCGTGCACGACGGCGATGCAATCCTGATGGCGCAGAAGCTTGCTGCGCAGCTTGGCCTTGCCGTCGGCATCTCCTCCGGAGCCAATTTCATCGGCGCGATCATGGCGCAGAATGACCTTGGAGACGAGGCGGTTGTTGTGACGGTCTTTCCGGATGATAACAAGAAGTATCTGAGCACCGACCTTCTCAGGGAAGAGGTGGCCAAGGATGGCTACCTCACGCCTGATGTCGAGCTGGTCGACTACGAAGCTCACAAGCGCGTGTGCCATACCTGCTGCGACCTGTACGATTGCACGCAGAGGATAAATATGGAAAGTGTGGCTATCTCAAGGCAGCCGAAGAGCTGAGGGTAGCGCTGCAAAGTTTCAAGAGTCTTGTTGAAGGGAATCGGAACGAAGAGTTCGATGATATTGCTGGTGTCACTAACTGTAGGGAGCTTGCCTTGAAAATCCTTCTCGTATATCCTTGCTACCCCCACACGTTCTGGAGTTTCCAGCACGCTCTGAAATTCATCTCCAGGAAGGCAGTGAACCCGCCCCTGGGTTTGTTGACTGTGGCGGCAATGCTTCCTGCTGAGTGGGAAAAGAAGTTGGTCGATATGAACGTCTGCACGTTGAGGGATGAGGACATTGCATGGGCCGACTTGGTGTTCCTGAGCGCGATGTCGATTCAGAAGGAATCCGCCAGAGATGTGATTGGCAGATGCAAGTCGCTTGGCGCAAAGGTTGTTGCTGGAGGGCCGCTGTTCACGGCAGAGCATGATGAGTTCGAGAGCGTTGACCATCTTGTGCTCAACGAGGCTGAACTGATGCTGCCTCTCTTCCTGAATGACCTGAAGAAAGGGCAAGCGCAACGCCTGTACACCACTCGTGAATGGGCCGACATCAAAACGACGCCAATCCCGCAGTGGGACCTCATCAGGCCGACGGACTATGCCACGATGAACATACAGTATTCTCGTGGCTGTCCATTCGACTGCGACTTCTGCGATATCACGGTCCTCTATGGCCGTCGTCCCCGCACTAAAACCAAAGAGCAAGTTGTGGCGGAGCTGGAGAGCTTGTATGCAGTTGGCTGGCGGGGTGGCGTTTTCTTCGTCGACGATAACTTCATAGGCAACAAGAACAAGCTCAAGAAGGAAACCCTTCCCGCGATCATCGAGTGGATGGAAGCGCGCAGGCATCCATTCTCACTGAACACGGAGGCGTCAATCAATCTGGCAGACGACGACGAGTTGATGCGGTTGATGGTGAAAGCGGGGTTCGACGCGGTGTTTGTCGGCATCGAATCGCCGAACGACGAAAGCTTGGTGGAATGCAGCAAGATCCAGAACCGCAACCGCGACCTTGTCGCGAGTGTCAGGAAACTCCAGAACTTTGGCCTGCAAGTCCAGGGTGGATTCATCGTCGGCTTCGACAAAGACCCTGCCTCCATCTTTGATCGGTTGACGGCCTTCATTCAGGAAAGCGGAATTGCCACAGCAATGGTCGGCCTGCTGAACGCTCCCCGCGGCACAAGGCTCTACCAGCGGCTGGTGCGTGAGGGAAGATTGCTCAGGGCGATGTCCGGCAATAACATGGACGTCTCCATCAACTTCATTCCCAAGATGGATGTGGATGCTCTTCTCAAAGGGTATCGCGATATCCTCAAGACCATCTACACGCCCCGGCACTACCATGCGAGAGTGAAGCAATTCCTGCGAGAGTACAAACCGACACAAGCCAAGGTGGTTCGTCTGGAACTGATGCACATCAGGGCTCTCCTGAAATCGATTCTCGTGCTTGGTGTGATCGCACGGGGGAGAGTGTACTACTGGAGGATGTTCTTCTGGTCGCTGTTCTGCCGTCCGCGGCTCTTTCCTTTGTCCATCACCCTCATGATTTACGGATTCCACTTTCGGAAATTCTCGAGCAGCATATGTTGACGGCCATGCGCGTCCGTCCTTCATATCTTTCACGTCTCACGCTCGGAGAACTCGAGCTACGGGCAGCACAGTTCCGTGAGCTGATGAGGGAGTGCACGGTCTGCCCACGGGAGTGCGGCGCCAGGAGGCTGAACGGCCAGTATGGTGTGTGCCGCTCCACTGATCAGGTCGTCATCTCAAGTGCAGGACCGCACTTTGGGGAAGAGGCGCCACTTGTCGGCGTTCATGGCTCAGGCACGATCTTCTTCACCTCTTGCACCCTCAAGTGTCTATTCTGTCAGAACTACGACATCAGTCAGTTGCGGGCCGGACATCCAATCTCCATCCGGCAACTCGCACAGCAGATGCTCTGGCTGCAGGAACTTGGCTGCCACAACATCAATCTCGTTACTCCGACACATTGTACTCCACAGATTGTGGAAGCAGTAATTCACGCAGTCGGTCTCGGGCTTTCGATTCCCATCGTCTACAACTGTGGCGGCTACGAGTCGGTTCAGACTCTGAAGCTGCTCGAAGACATCGTTGATATCTACATGCCTGACATCAAATACTCCGACGATGAACATGCCCGGAAGTTCTCCGGGGCGAAGGACTACTGGGAAGTGGTGCAGGCAGCCGTGAAGGAGATGCACCGACAGGTGGGCGACCTTGAGTGCGATAGTCACGGCATTGCGCATCGGGGATTGCTCATCCGCCATCTTGTGTTGCCCAACGGCATTGCCGGATCGAAACGAGTGCTGGAGTTTGTTGCGCAGGAGGTGTCGTTGAATTCCTACGTGAACGTCATGGGTCAATACCACCCGTCGTATCGAGCCGGAGAAGTACCGGAGTTGAACCGACGAATTACTTCGGCGGAGCACACCGAAGCCACAGGTTACGCTCTCGCGCTTGGCCTGCATCGGGTGATTGAGCTGGCTCAGCATCTCTGGCTCTCCCAAAACTGAGAGACACACCTCTCATTTTTTACAATTCTGAGAATTGTTCTCTTCCATTTCCTTCTTTTTGACCTGTTTTCAAGGCATGGATGTTGATATTCACTACATCGGTCAGCGCCCAACCTCAGCCCGGAGCCCCGCACCATGCACGAGCTTTCTGTTGCCCAAAGTATTCTGGAGATCGTTCAAGCCAATCTTCCCGCCGGAGAAGGTTCTTCCGTGGAATCCATCAAAGTAAAAGTGGGCCAGCTTTCGGGTGTAGTGCCTGACTCGCTGGAATTCTGTTTCTCCGCTCTAGTCGCAGACACGCCATTCCAGGGTGCCAGCCTCCAGATCGAAGTTATCCCCTTTACCCTCGAATGCAGAACGTGCGGTGAAGTATTTGTGAACGACACCGGCTTCGTCATCTGTCCTCATTGCGGCGGCAGCGACTCCAAAGTGCTCGGCGGGATGGAGCTGCAGGTTGTGGAGATTGAGCTGTGCGATCGGCCCATGGAGGTTGTATGAGTGTGATAAGAATTGAACGGAAGGTGCTGGAGAAGAACGACGAGATTGCCCGTCGCAACCGTGAGCTGTTTGCCCGACACGGCACGTTCGTGATTAACATGGTCAGCTCACCCGGATCCGGGAAGACAAGCATCCTTGA
Organism: uncultured Chitinophagales bacterium; assembly: GCA_964359075.1. Classification (GTDB taxonomy): domain Bacteria; phylum Bacteroidota; class Ignavibacteria; order UBA10030; family UBA6906; genus UBA11986. The sequence continues at coordinate 2,231 of CAYHRX010000151.1, read as the reverse complement.
GAAAACACTTGCGCGGCTCAAAGAGAGAATGAAAATCGCCGTGATCGAAGGCGATGTGCAAACGGACCTTGATGCTCGGCGAGTCGCCCGGTTCGATGTGGCCGTGGCTCAGATAGTCACGAACGGTGGCTGTCATCTTGAGGCAAATCTTGTTGCGGACGCCATTGAGAAACTCGACTTGGTGGGTGTCGAGCTTCTTGTCATAGAGAACGTCGGCAATCTCGTCTGCCCGTCAAACTACGATCTTGGTGAGGCAATGAAGGTGGTCGTTTCCAGCACGACGGAAGGGGATGACAAGCCGCTGAAGTATCCCGGCATGTTCCGCAACGCGTCCGTCCTCATCATCAACAAAACCGATCTTCTCCCGTACTTGAGCTGTAACATCGGTCTGCTTAAACACAACGCGCTGCAGATCAATCCTTCACTGAGGGTGTTCGAAACATCCTGTACAACCGGGGCCGGTCTTGAGGAGTGGTGCGCGTGGCTGGAAGAGAGTGTGATGATAATGAAGAGCACTCGCGTCTAGGTCAAAGGGGACACATTTTGGACATTCTCATCATATCAACTATCACCATCGGCGTGCTTCACGCTCTGGCGCCCGATCACTGGCTGCCGTTTGTCATGCTCGGACGAGCCCAGCAGTGGAGCAAGTGGAAGCTGACCTCTGTGACAGCGCTGGCCGGAATTGGCCACGTTGCCTCAAGTCTCCTCATTGGTGCGATCGGCGTGTTGCTTGGGGTTGCCGCCGAGCGTGTGAACCTCTGGGAATCGTCCCGCGGCAATATCGCATCACTTCTTCTCATTGGATTTGGCGTGGCGTACATGGTGTGGGGGATCAAGAACTGGGGACGAAAGCACTCCCACGAAATCGAAAAGGCAAAGGTCGTTTCGTACTGGACGCTATTTGCACTCATCGTCTTCGGCCCGTGTGAGCCGCTCATCCCGCTGATCTTTGCCGGATCGGCGTTTGGCTGGACGACAGTGTTTGTTGTGTTCCTGCTGTTCGGCGTCTCAACCATCATGATGATGTTGGTGCAAGTACACCTCGCAACACTTGGCGTCTCGCTGATAAGAGGACACTGGTTCGAGCATGCGGCAGATGTTGTTGCAGGCGGAGTGATTGCACTGACTGGCGCCCTTATTCGTGTTCTCGAGATTTGAGAATGAAGACATGATAGGAGAAGTGGAAGGGAGAACTCCCACATACGCTCTGAGTAGTGCTGATGCAATGATGCGGATGCGTGTTGTCATCCGCGGTGCAGTCCAGGGCGTCGGCTTCCGCCCGTTTGTGTATCGGCTTGCCACGGAGGTTGGTCTGTCCGGTTGGGTTTCCAACACGCCGCAGGGAGTGTTCATCGAAGTTGAAGGAGCCAGGGGAAAGCTGATGGATTTCCTGCTGCGCATCGGATCTGAAAGGCCGCCGAGGTCATTCATTCAAAGTCTTGAACATTCGATACTCGATTCCGTAGGCTATTCCAACTTCGAGATTCGGGAGAGCGATAGCTCAGGCGAGAAGAACGCTCTCATCCTTGCCGACATCGCAACCTGTGCAGACTGTTTGAGCGAGATATTCGATCCATCTAATCGGCGGTACCTCTATCCGTTCACCAACTGCACGAACTGCGGTCCACGCTTCACCATCATCGAGGCGCTGCCGTATGATCGCCCGAACACATCGATGAAGTGGTTCAAGATGTGCCCGGAGTGCCGGAAAGAATACGAAGACCCTGCTGACAGACGCTTCCATGCCCAGCCCAATGCGTGCCCCCGCTGTGGACCGCACCTTGAGCTGTGGGAGCGCGATGGCGATGTTATTGCGAAGAACCATCTGGCGCTGCTTGTTGCAGCGGAGATCGTGCGACGGGGGGGGATACTGGCGATGAAAGGGATCGGGGGATTCCATCTTCTTGTGGGTGCAAGGAACGAAGAATCGGTTCAGCTCCTTCGAAAGCGGAAACACAGAGAAGAGAAGCCTCTTGCTTTGATGTATCATTCCATAGATGCCGTGAAGATCGATTGTACTGTTTCCCCAATGGAACAGCGACTCCTCGACTCTCCCGAATCGCCGATTGTTTTGATGGAGCGAGAACCGTGCAATTCGAGGTCTTCGATTGCTGCGTCTGTTGCACCATCAAATCCATACCTTGGCGTCATGCTGCCGTACACTCCGCTGCACCACATCCTGATGCGTGAACTGGGGTTCCCGGTAGTCGCAACGAGCGGCAACCTCT
>CAYHRX010000150.1:0-7785 GCA_964359075.1 uncultured Chitinophagales bacterium | reverse complement strand
AACTTCGCCGATGTGATCATGCTTGGCAGTAAGTACACTGTTGCGAGAATGCTCGAGCGGGACGATTTCGAGAAGAGGTACAGGGCCGGCGAGGCGATTAGCATCCACGAGATAATGTACCCGCTTGCACAGGCGATGGATTCAGTTGCCATTCAGGCGGACGTCGAACTTGGTGGGACAGATCAAAAATTCAATCTGTTGGTCGGAAGGGACATCCAGCGTGAGTACGGCATGGAGCCTCAGATCGCAATCACGATGCCCATACTTCCCGGCACAGATGGCATCGAGAAGATGAGCAAGTCCCTCGACAACTACATCGCCATCAATGAGTCTCCAAAACAGATCTACGGGAAAACCCTCTCGATCCCCGACGACCTCATCTACAACTACTTCATGCTCACGACGAGCGTCTCAGCTGACGAGCTTTCCACAATCAGGAAGCAGCTGGAAGATCCGGCAACCAACCCGCGGGATATCAAGCGGCGACTTGCCAGAACTCTGGTGGCACTTTATCACGATGAGAATGCAGCACGCGCTGCCGAAGAGGAGTTCGATCGGATCTTTGTGAAAAAGGATCTGCCGGATGAGATTCCGGAGTGCTCCATCTCGTTGGAGGACGGAAGCATTGGCATAATCCGTCTGTTGACGGAGACAAAACTGGTTGCATCCAACGGCGAAGCGCGGCGGATGATTGAACAGGGAGGTGTCAGCGTAGACGGACAGCGGATTTCTGATGCCAATGCTGAGATCAGATTTGACAAGAGCATAGTCGTCAAAGTTGGCAAACGGCGGTTCCTAAGAGTCAAGAAAGCATAAGTCACCTTCACCCCACCATACTACCGGAGAGGAGAAATTGTACGTCCCGACAAAGATGTTCTTCACCAAAGGCGTAGGCAGGCACAAGGACTACCTGCAATCATTCGAGCTTGCACTGCGTGATGCCAAGATTGAGAAGTGCAATCTTGTCACTGTGTCCAGCATATATCCTCCGGGGTGCAAGAAAATCCCACCCGAAGAAGGCTTGAAACTGCTGCAGCCAGGTCAGATCACGTTCGCCGTGATGGCAAGGAACGCGACGAATGAGCCCAACAGACTTATCGCAGCCTCGATAGGAGTCGCAACTCCTGCGGACACTTCACAGTATGGCTACCTTTCCGAGCACCATCCCTTCGGTGAGACTGATGAGAAGGCCGGCGAATATGCCGAAGACCTCGCGGCAACAATGCTCGCCACTACGCTGGGGGTGGAGTTCGACGCGACGACGGGATGGGATGAACGGGAAAAGCTCTACAAAATGAGCGGCAAGATTGTCAAGACTTACAATGTCACTCAGTCTGCAGAAGGACACAAAGACGGCATCTGGACAACCGTGGTAGCCTCCGCAATCCTTCTTCCCTGATGTATCCTCCACCTTCGGAAATGGAAACGCCCGACTGATTCTGTCAGCCGGGCGTTTTCTTGACACAACGGTCGTTTTTAGTTGAGAATGTTTCTGTACGCGTCGTAGTGCTCCATTACCCTATCAACATAGGCAACGGTTTCCCTTGCATTGCCGAACCAGCCGGCAATCTTCGGGCGGTCCTGATCCCACACGCTCTTGTGAAGTGTATAGTACCTCTTCGAGAGTAGCGGTAGAGCTTCCTTGATGGCATCCCATTTTCTTGGGTTGTCATGAAGGTATGCCGCAACTACCTGAGCATCATATACCCGCCCCGCTCCTGCGTTGTACGCTGCCAGCGCCAACTTCGTTCGGTCAGACTCCTCGGCCCCTTCGAAAAGATTGTAGAGCTTTCGAAGGTAGAAGACACCACCATGAATGTTGTTCATAGGGTGGGTCATATCCTCAAGATCCAGGACTCTTGCCACCTCTTCACTGGTAACAGGCATGATCTGCATGAGGCCGTTTGCACCCTTGTCACTTTCCACATCATGGGTGAACCTCGATTCCACGTTCATCACCGCAAGGACGAGTCTCCAGTCCAGTCCATATTGCTGGGCATAACGCCTTACGACAGGACCATAGCTTTGGATTATGATGCGATCTGGTGAGGAGAGAGTACTCAGCGACGAGGCGGAGAGCTCCTCGGCACGGCCAATTCCAGAGGTGCGGGAATCAACGGAGGATTGGACTTTCTTTGCCAGATTCTCGCTAACGGGGCTGCAGCCGGCGGCTAGGCTGACAATGAAAAACAGTACGGAAACAACAACAAACCAAGCTCTTTGGGTAGAAGCCAACCTTTGACCCTCCTTGTTTTTTGACATCCCTTCCATCACAAACAAATTGGTTTCTACAGTATTCAACTTGTTCATTTTCCAAGACATACAGAAGTCTTAGAAAAAACTGGTACAAAGATACAGTTAACACCTATAAATGTCAAGAGATTTATTTTGGACGAGAGATGGGGTCACGAAACCAGAAGGGTAGCGTGGAAGGCCCGCTACGCCTCATCACCCCACCCGCATTACGCAGTCACGAAACCAGAAGGGTAGCGTGGAAGGGGGCTATCCGACCCAATTCTGACCGGATTCACTTTGAGAACCGCTTCTCAACGTCTGTGATCTTGTCCACCCGTTGCTTGTGCCTTCCGCCTGCAAACCACGTTTCCAGCCAAACCTTCATGATTTCCTTAGAAACCTCACTCCCGATGACACGGCTACCCAAGGTGAGGACATTCGTATCATTATGCTCTCGGGCGTTTCTGGCAACAAACTCGTTGTGGCAGCAGGCAGCCCGAACCCCCGGGACCTTGTTGGCAACGACGCACGAGCCGATGCCTGCTCCATCTATCATCACACCTCTGGACGCCTCGCCCCTTGACACCATCGCTGCAACAGCATACGCAAAATCAGGATAGTCACAGGGATCCTCGGATGTGGTCCCAACGTCAACCACCTGATACCCAAGGCTCTCTGCATGCTTCTTTAGCGTTTCCTTTAGCTGAAAGCCACCGTGATCACTGCCAAAAGCAACCACCTTGGCGTCACCATGGACAGGTTTAGCTGCCCGGGATGGCTCATTCTCGACCGGCTTCACGACCGCCTTTGACTCCTCGAACTTGACACCCTTTGACGCTGCCAATTCCGCCGCAAGCGGAGTAACGATCGCTCCCCTCGGCAACACAAGGGTCTTCGTTCCCTTGCTCATCAACTCTCTGATCGTCTGTTCAGTAATGAGTTGCTTGCTCATCTTCGATTCATCTGGCGTCAGAGCCAAATTCCAGGATTTCCAGTCTCACTCGTGCTGTCCCGTTCGCTATCAACCCTAGTTGTTTCGCAGCTGCAAGAGAAACGTCGATCACACGGTCATCCTTAAACGGACCGCGGTCGTTCACTCGAACAATGATGGTCTTGTTGTTCTCTAGATTGTGGACTCTTACTCTTGTGTTGAATGGCAGAGTTTTGTGTGCTGCGGTGAGCGCGTGCATATCGTAGATCTCTCCGTTGGACGTCGTGCGGCCGTGGAATTCATCAGCGTAGTACGATGCTATGCCCACCAGCTGATGCGATGCAACCTCGGCAGATTCGCGTGAGATTGACTCCCTTGGAGTGAATCGCGGACTCGCCGTGCCGCAACCTGACAACATCGTGGCTGCAAAGAGAACCGTTCCAACCCCGATGAGACGTAGGCAGGTCAATTACAGATACTCATTCATCTGTTTGCGTTTGAGGTAGTCGGAAATCTCCTTCACTTCCTGCGACTTGCCCATCTTGCATATGAGCAAAGCATCCGGTGTGTCCACAATGATGAGGTCGTCGATTCCAATGGTCGCAACAACCTTGTCAGGAGAGTAGATATATGAGTTACTCGTGTCCTTCTGGATGACTTTTCCTGTAATGGAGTTGCCGTGCTCATCCTTGCCTGAGAGGCGATACACTTCATCCCACGATCCGATGTCACTCCATCCGAAATCGCCGGGGATAACATAAACCTTCTCTGCCTTCTCCATCACACCATAGTCAATAGAAATGCCGCGGATCAGCCCATACGCTTTCTCTATTGTGGCCTGATATGCAGATGTCCCGATCGTCGGCTCGACCTTTGTCAATTCACTGTACATGTCCGGCAAGCAGCGTTCAATTTCCGCAAGGATAGCGTCGACGCGCCACACGAACATGCCGCTATTCCAGAGAAAGTCCCCGCTTGCAAGGAAGCGTTCGGCAGTCTGGACGTTCGGCTTCTCGGCAAATGTTTTCACTTTGAACACGCCCCTGGAGAAGTAAGGGTTGTGGTTCCCGTTCTCCATGAACATTTGGATATATCCGTAGCCGGTCTCTGCGTGAGTTGGAGTAATCCCAATTGTCAACAAACTACCAGACTCGTACGCAGTGTCCGCTGCCAACTGCAGAACCCTCTGGAACTCAGCTGTATTCTGAATGACGTGGTCGGCCGGAAGCACAATCATCACTGCCGAGGGATCCAGCTGCTTCGCGTGGAGGGCGGCAAGCCCAATGCAGGGAGCGGTGTTCCGGCCCACTGGCTCAACGAGAATATTCTCCTCAGGAACCTGTTCCAGTTGTTTTATTACCAAGGCCTTCTGGGTTCGGTTGGTCACAACGAAGACATTCTGGGTATCAACAAAGCCTTCGAGCCGCTTCACCGTATTCTGGATCATCGTCCCTTTCCCAAGAATCTCGAGAAGCTGCTTTGGAGACTTCTCTTTGCTCCGGGGCCAGAACCGAGTTCCGACGCCACCGGCCATAATTACTGCAATAGTCTTTGCCATTTACCTGGTTGTATTGTCAATCCAAAAGATCTTTGGGCTGCTGGAGAATCTCGATTGTAGATTGGAGCGAGTCATGATCTTCAACACCTGCAACCTCAAAAACTGTCTGCAGCGTCAGGTTGGCGTTATCAAGCACGTTCACAACACGCACATCTTGAAACAAACCGTTATCGAGCACATACTGGACGAACTCCGTTCCGGCTGCAGCGAAATAGCTCACATCTTCTTTGCCGGCAGCAACTGCGGTCTCCCGGAGCGCAGCAAGCTCATTCAAGATCTTGTACAGCAAGCTCTCGTCGGTCCCTTGAAACTGCCCGGCTTCGAAGGAGCGTCGCTTCAGTTCCTCGGTTGCTCTCCCAAATCTGTGTAGTGAAATGTATAAGTCATCTATCTGGGCTGTCGGCAAGGAATACGGGTGCGGAGTGTCTTCAACGCCGTTCCTCCTGAGTGCCTTCTTGACGAGGTCGACCAGCACCATCTCTTCATAGTCTGCTTTGCCATTCTCAGCGTCGCTCTCATTTCGCTCTGCGCCATCCAGCAGCCACATCAGACGCAACGCTACCTCATCGAAACGCTCAACGGCATACAGGGAGTTCAGCGCCTCGTGGATGTCCTCAGCCTGAGCAAGTTTCTGCACGATTCTGCCCACCTTTGCAGCCTCGGCAGACTGGTTGTTCTCATTCAACCAGCGCTCCACCTTCCGCAACACCCTCACAATGTAACTCTGGACAATCGCCATTCGCCGCACATGACTTTTTGCAGAATATAGGTGATTGGCATAGCAATGTCAATCACCGAGATGTTGAGAGGGGAGGAATTGAAAAGCCCTGCCTCGTTCATCAAGACAGGGCTGGGGCTGTTCAATCCTTGGATGCAATCCGCACGCGGTTGAGAGATCTCATCATCGAGAGACGGGCCCGCTCGATGTCGATGCCGGGCTCCTTCGAGTGCAGCCTCTTCGTGGCACGTTCGCTGGATGCCTTGGCACGCTGCACATCAATCTCCCGAGCGGGCTCAGCGGTTTCAGCGAGAACCACAACGTTGTTGTCCCTCACTTCAACAAAGCCGCCGCTCGTTGCATACACCATGTCCTTGCCGCCCCGGTCCTTCACCTTGATCTCTCCAATCTCGATGGTAGAGATAAACGGAGCGTGGCTGTAGAGGATTTGGAATCCACCCTTCGTCCCGGGGGCGCTGAGACTTGCGGCTTCGTCCTGAAAGACGACCCTGGTCGGAGTAATGATCTGGAGTTTGAAAGCTCTCTCGTACATAGTCTGTCAACCAGTATTATGCGGCCTGCAGTTTCTTGGCCTGCTCAAAAGCATCCTCGATCGTTCCCACCATCAGGAATGCTTGCTCAGGGAGATGGTCGCATTCTCCATTGATGATCATCTTGAAACTGCGGATCGTGTCTTCGAGCTTCACGTACTTTCCTGGAATTCCCGTGAACTGTTCGGCAACGTGGAATGGTTGTGAGAGAAATTTCTGGATCTTGCGTGCACGCGCCACCGTCAGTTTGTCCTCGTCTGAAAGCTCATCGATGCCGAGGATGTTGATGATATCCTGGAGGTCATTGTATGTTTGCAGGATCTCCTTCACACGCTTCGCGACGAAGTAGTGCTCTTCCCCGACGATGAGCGGATCAAGAATGCGCGACGTGGAGTCGAGCGGATCGACTGCCGGATAAATGCCAAGCTCTGAGATCTGACGGCTCAACACTGTCGTCGCATCAAGGTGAGAGAACGTTGTCGCAGGAGCGGGATCGGTGAGATCGTCGGCAGGAACGTAGATTGCCTGCACCGAAGTGATTGACCCTCGCTTTGTTGACGTGATGCGCTCTTGCAGCTCGCCCATCTCAGTGCCAAGTGTCGGTTGGTAACCCACTGCTGACGGCATGCGCCCAAGCAACGCCGATACCTCAGAACCCGCCTGTACGAACCGGAAGATGTTGTCGATGAAGAGGAGAACGTCCTTCCCCTCCGAATCACGGAAGTACTCTGCTATTGTCAACGCAGTAAGACCAACACGTGAGCGTGCACCGGGTGGCTCGTTCATCTGACCGAACACCAGGGCGGTCTTCTCCAACACACCCGACTCTTTCATTTCGAGCCAGAGGTCATTCCCTTCACGGGTACGCTCGCCAACACCGCCGAACACTGAAAACCCGCCGTGCTCTTTAGCGATGTTGTGAATCAACTCCATAATAATGACCGTCTTCCCCACACCAGCACCACCGAACAATCCCGTCTTGCCACCCTTCGAGTACGGCTCAAGTAGATCGATGACCTTGATGCCTGTTTCAAACAGCTCCCTCTTGGTGGAAAGTGAATCGAATTCAGGAGCCGGACGGTGGATAGGATACTGGACGTCGGACTTGATGGGCCCGAGATTGTCAATACCCTGACCGATAACATTGATGAGGCGCCCCAGTGTAGCCGGACCCACAGGAATGGTGATTGGACCACCGAGGTCGTAGCACGTAATCCCCCTGCAAAGTCCGTCAGTAGAATCCATAGCGACAGTCCGGACACGGTTGTCGCCCAGATGTTGCTGGACCTCAACAATCAAGTCTTCCTGTTTGTCGTTGTCGCTGTGGTGGGGAATGCGAATTGCGTTGAGGATGGCGGGAAGCTTACCACCAGAAAAGTCGATATCGACCACGGGTCCAATGATCTGGACAATCTTACCTTCGTTCATTCAGTTCCTTTCATGGGAGTAACCTGGGGGGGTGACGGAAAAAATAGTGGCACAACTTACGAAAAACGGGCGTGAGAATCAAACAAGTCATCTCACTCTGGACAGGATGGAATTGACGATCACCGCCCCATGCAGTCTGCCGTTCTCCACAAACACCTTGTTGTTGTTCTTGCCGGCTACTATTGAACCGGCGACGTAGAGACCTGGTACGTTGGTCTCGTACGTCCGCTCATCGAAACAGGGAGCAAGTGTGTCGGGGGTTATCTCCACACCAAACCTCTTCAGGTGTTCCGCGTCGGGGTGAAACCCGATGAGGACAAAGGCAAAGTCATTCGGGATCACCCTCGTTCCTTCGGGAGTATTC
>CAYHRX010000149.1:0-7816 GCA_964359075.1 uncultured Chitinophagales bacterium | reverse complement strand
TTGTACGAAGCGGCACAACGCCAGCGCGCAGCGCTCATTCAGAAAGCGCTGACAGCGAAGAAGGATGGAACGGGCGAGACCCCTGCAAAGCCGCCCAGGAAAGGAGACGAGGTGCAACAATGAGAAACAAGAATTGGGCATTGGTTAGTGGAATGGGAACGGCTATCATCTTCACGAGCGCACTCGCTCTCTCCTCTGGTCAGATCCCAGCCAAAAAGCAGGTGAAACCCATCGCCATCGTCGGCGCGACCATCCATCCTGTGGCGGGACCGGACGTTGAGCGCGGCACCATTCTCTTCGACAAGGGCAAGATCATCGGACTCGGAACCAGTGTGCAGGTTCCGGCAGGAGTGGATGTCATTGACGCAACGGGCAAGCACGTGTACCCAGGACTCATCAGTGCCGACACGTACATTGGCCTCACTGAGATCGGGGCGGTGCGCGCTTCCAACGACAGGAATGAGACAGGACGCATCAACCCGAACGTGAAGGCTGAAGTTGCTTTCAACCCCGAGTCAGAGCTCATCCCTGTTGCCCGGGCCAACGGCATCACCATGATTGTCACCTCACCGTCAGGAGGGCTCGTCTCTGGCACATCGGCGGTGATGATGATGGATGGCTGGACGTGGGAGGAGATGCGGTTCAAGGCGTCGGCCGGACTGTATGTGAACTGGCCATGGATGTACATCCCAAAGGGACAGCAAGAAGAGGAAATGAAGAAGAACCGTGATGCCGCGCTGAAAGAGATCGCAGACGCATTCAAAGATGCCCGTGCGTACGTGACTGCCAAGAAGGCTGAAGAGCAGAAAGGCATCCCCTATCATGACATCGATGTCCGCTGGGAGGCAATGAGCCCGGTGCTCGAAGGTGAAGTCCCGGTGATTGTACGTGCGAGCGATGTCCAGCAGATACAGGCGGCTGTTGCATGGGCCGAACAGGAAAAGCTCAAGCTCATCATCCTCGGCGGTGAAGACTCCTGGCGCGTAACCGACCTCCTGAAGAAGAACAACATCCCCGTTATCATCGGAGGCACGCACAGGTTGCCGCGGCATCGGTTCGACGAGTATGATGATCCATTTGCGTTGCCGGCAAAACTATACCGGGCAGGAATCCAGTTCGCAATTGCCAGCGGCGACGAAGCTGCCCACGAGCGCAATCTTCCATACCATGCCGCTTACGCGGCGGCTTATGGTCTGCCACGAGACGAAGCGCTGAAAGCCATCACGTTGTATCCTGCACAGATCTTTGGTGTCGCTGATAGAGTAGGCTCACTCGAAGTCGGAAAGGATGCAACGCTCATCGTTACAACAGGTGACCCCCTCGAGATCACCAGCAACGTCACGATGGAATTCATCCAGGGCCGCAAGATCGACCTGACCAGCAGGCATACGATGTTGTACGAGAAGTACAAGGAGAAGTACAGACGCCTGAAGGGAAACTGACGCAGGCAATGAAGGCAATTGAGTCATCACTGTTTCACCGTGTCGTTCCTCCGCGCAAGGCAGCGTCAGCCTTGCATCCAACACTCCTTCTTCTTCATGGCCGGGGCGCAGATGAAGAGGACTTATTGGGACTCTCTTCATTTCTCGACGAGCGGTTTCTCATTCTTAGTGCTCGGGCGCCGTATCCATTTCCCTCCGGCGGCGGGTACACATGGTACGACATCGGTGAAGTCGGTGCGCCTGAACCAACCATGTTCCGATCGAGTTATGACAAGCTCTCAACATTTGTCCACGATGCCCTCGAACACTACGCCATCGACAAGAAACATCTTTACCTCCTCGGCTTTAGCATGGGCACGGTGATGTCATATGCACTGGCATTGACGCAGCCGAACCTATTCCGGGGCGTGGCGGCCAACAGCGGATGTGTTCCTGAAGGGACGCATCTGACTTTCCTCTGGCACCAGCTTGCCAGTGTGGAGTTCTTCATCACGCATGGAACCTACGACCCGGTAATTCCTGTTGCATTTGCAAGACAAGCCAAAGAATTGCTGGACGCACACAAGGTAAGATTTCAGTACAAAGAATACCCCATGGCCCACCAGATCAGCGAAGAGAGTATGTCGGATGTTGCTGCCTGGCTGACCCAGCATCTCGCAGCCATTTCATAGAGGATCGACCCGGTGGTGTACAACGAACTGCTGCTCTTCGCCTTATTCACCGCGCTCATTGTCGCGCTCTTGCTCATCGACCTGGTCGTCCTTCAACGGAGAGCGCACAGCATTCAGATCAAGGAAGCTGCCGCGCTGAGCGCAATGTGGATCACGCTGGCGCTCCTCTTCAACGTTTTCATCTACTTCATGTACGAGAACCAGTGGCTTGGAGCTGGTCTGTCCCCCCTCCGCTCATTGTCAGGAAGCGAAGCTGCACTGCAGTTTCTGGCCGGATATCTTGTGGAGGAATCGCTTTCGGTCGATAACATCTTCGTCTTTGTTGTCATCTTCTCCTACTTTGGTGTACCGGCAAAGTACCAGCACAAGGTTCTGTTCTGGGGGATCCTCGGAGCCATTGTCATGCGGTTCAGTTTTATCATTGCCGGCTCCGTGTTGATTGCACGGTTCGAATGGATACTCTATATCTTTGGTGTTATCCTCATCATCAGCGGGTGGAAGATGATGATGCAGCAGGAGATGGAAGTCCATCCAGAGAAGAACTTGTTCATCCGGCTGGCAAAGAAGTGGTTCCCGGTAGCGGAAGGCTTTGAGCCTCCCCGGTTCTTCGTCTGGCGGGAAGGCAGGCTTTGGATCACTCCGCTCCTCATTGTCCTGATCACGGTTGAGACAACCGATGTGGTCTTTGCCGTCGACTCCATCCCCGCCGTTTTTGGGATCACCAGGGATCCGTTCATCGTGTATTCATCCAACATGTTTGCCATCCTCGGCCTCCGCTCGATCTATTTCGTTCTTGCCGGAATGATGAAGTCATTCCATTACCTCAAGTACGGACTGTCCGGGATTCTGATCTTCATCGGCGTGAAAATGCTCATCGCAGATTTCTTCCATGTCCCTATCGTGGTCTCGCTGGCCGTTATTGGTGGAGTTCTTGCAACATCAGTCTGGATGTCAATAGCACGCAACCGACGGCAGGCAAAGGAAAGGAGTTCATAGGATTGCTATCGAAGAAGGAGGGCGTTTGGGAGAATGAGCGGGAATCCCAAAGATGCCGCAGTACGTTAAGGCTTTGTATGGAAGGCGAGATGATAGTCGTGAGGCAGCGTCTCGCCCTCGAAGTCTTTGATCGTGTGAGGTATTGTGATTGTATAGGTGGTGAAAGGATGGAGTTCGCTTATTACAAACCCGACGTACCGACTTGGGCCGAGACGTCCGTCTTCCTGTACAACAACTCGAAGGATTCGAAGTGACGCGGGTGGAGTAATTGTCAGAACGAAATCTCGAACCAACAGATAGTCACTAAACCTCAAGAAGCCGAATGCTGTTGCACTCTGACCGATCGAAACCGTATCATTGTTTGTCGGTTGTGCATCGATGAGATCGAATGGCACAGTATCCTGCGCGATCGTAAAGCGATAAACCATTTCATCTTTCAGCGTATTCCCTTCAGGGTCGGAGAGTCCCTTCTGTATGTTCACCTCAACCGTTCTCCCGGGTTTCCAGATATACGGCCCGTGACACAACTGATCCTCTACCGGCAGGGTCAAACCACAGCCGGCATAGCCATTCACCGGCTCACTGTCATCAACATAGCGAAGTTGAATCATGTTTCCTTGCTCCACACTAATGCCCCTATTCAGGCGAATGTGGATCGTCGCGGTCTTATCCACGCTCGTTGAGTTTGGCGTTGGTTGAAGTTCAACAACTTTGAGGTAGTTGACAGCGTCTCCGAGGTCGGTGCACGAGAGTGCAGTGAAGAAGAGAATCGTCAACAGGAGTTTGCGTATCGCGGTTGTCATGGGTGACATCCCCCAGCGAGAAAGTTACTACACAAAACATAGAAAGTCAAACCGGCGTTCTTGCTTCTCACACTCAATTTCGTTACAATTGTCAAACCAATATGTAAAAACCATGTAAACGGTGCGTCATGGCTTCAGTCAGCCTGCCTGCCGGTTTACCCACCGGAGATGATGTTCAGGAGAAGGTGGGGAGGCAGGAGTTCGTTGTAGAATCCGCCCGTCCGCCCCTCCAGACTTCCGGCAAGGCCAAAACCTACAATCGGATCAAGCTCACAACAGGAATCGCTTCGGCGGTTCTTTCGTTTGTAGTACTCCTGCTGCTGGTTGTGAACGGAACCACCAAAGACCTCGAAGCCTGGGCCTACTCAGTAGCGTCCAACAGCTATGTCGCCCTTCTTCTGTTTTCTGTTGCACTTGGCTTGGTGCAATCGGCCGTTACACTTCCACTTGGATTCTATTCGGGGTTCTACATCGAACACAAATTCAACCTCTCAAACCAGACGATCTGGCGGTGGGTATGGGAGCGTCTTAAGGGGATGCTTGTTGGACTCCCGATCGGGGTGGGAGTGCTGCTGCTTCTGTACTACTGTTTGAATGAATACGGCACAATATGGTGGCTGCCGGTGAGCGTGGGGCTGACGTTTCTCTCGGTGGGACTTGCGCGGATTGCCCCAGTCGTCATCCTTCCTCTCTTCTACAAGCTTACCCCACTGGAAAACAACTCGTTGAAAGAGCGCATCCTGAACCTTTGCGCTTCAGCGGGAGTGAAGATTGAAGGCATCTTTAGTTTCAACCTCAGCAAGAATACAAAGAAGGCGAATGCCGCGTTCACGGGCATTGGACGAGCAAAACGGATCATCCTCGGCGACACCCTGCTCATGGATTTCACCGAGGATGAAATCGAGACTGTTTTCGCCCACGAGCTCGGACACTACACGCACCATCATATTCGGACCGGGATCATCATCAGCACTGTTTCGACATTCCTCGGGCTGTACATCACGGCTCATTTGTATGCCTGGTCGTCGAGCGTCTTCGGGTTCTCCTCCATTACGGAGCTTGCGGCGCTGCCTCTGCTTGCACTGTGGCTGTCTCTCTTCGGGGTTGCGACATCACCGATCGGCAACGCTGTCTCGCGCCGACACGAACGGCAGGCCGATAAGTACGCAGTGAAGAAGTCGGGGAAGAGGGACACCTTTGTCTCGGCGTTGCAGAAGCTTGCATCGAACAACCTCGCAGATCCCAAGCCGCATCCGCTGGTTGAGTTCCTGTTCTACAGCCATCCTTCCATAGCCAAGCGCATAAGGATGGTCGAGACAGTTGCGACATGAAAGCAGCGCTTGGCGTAGTGCGGTTCGTTATGGCAGTGGTAAACTCCATGTTCTTTGCCACGCTGGAGCTTATTGTTATTGTTGCGGGGAAGAATGACAGGGTCTTTCATGCTCTTGCACGCGGCTGGGCACACACAACGCTCTTGATCTGCGGGGTGAAGGTCAACGTACGTGGACTGGAGAAGGTTACGCGGGGCAGAAGCTACGTCTACGTCTCCAACCATGCGAGCATGTTCGATATCCCGGCGGTCCTCGCATCAGTCCCCGACCAGATCAGGATCCTGTACAAGAAAGAGCTAAATTGGATACCAATCTTCGGTTGGGGACTGAAGTACGGCAGCTACATTGCCATCGATAGGCGCCGTGGTGCCGAAGCAATGAAGAGCCTGGAAGAAGCGGCTAAGAAGATCAGGACCGGCGCTTCCGCCCTATTGTACGCAGAAGGAACCCGCACACTCGATGGCAAGCTGCAGCCGTTCAAGCGCGGCGCATTCAATCTTGCAATGAAAGCCGGCGTCCCTGTTGTTCCGTTAACGATCAACGGAAGTTACAGACTGTTGCCGAAGCGGTCGATTGTCGTGCAGCCCGGTGAAGTTGAGCTTGTGCTTGAATCGCCCATCGAGATCAAAGGCGCGGGTAAGGAAGAGGAGATGAGGCTGATGGATGAGGTGCGTGCTGCGATTCAGAAGCACTATGTTGAGCAAAGCTAAACAACCTGTCATTGCGAGGAGCGGCGCCAAAGGCACCACGCCGAAGCAATGACGCGTTAACCAAGGGAGCTATACGTGTCAGTCACAATCAAAGATGTCGAGCATGTAGCATCGCTGGCGAAGCTCTGCTTCTCCGAAGACGAGAAGCAGAAGCTCACGTCGCAGCTCAATGAAATCCTCGCGTACATGGAGCAGCTCAACCAGCTTGACACAACTAATGTTGAGCCGCTCTCGCATGTTATTGAGCTGAGTCCCGCCGAAGGCGGGATGTTTCGAAAGGATGAGTTGAAGCCAACCCTGACACGCGACGAAGCCCTGCGCAATGCACCGGCAAAGACGGAGAAGTTCTTCCGGGTGCCCAAAGTGATCGGGGAGCGATGAACAGCGGACGCGTTGTTGCCATCATTCCGGCGCGCTACGCCTCGCAGCGTCTCCCTGCAAAACCGCTGGCGGACATCTGTGGAAAGCCAATGGTGCAGCATGTGTATGAGCGCGCCGCGCACGCGCGGCTCGTCAACGCAGTGCTCGTTGCAACTGATGATGAGCGGATCGCATCGACAGTGCGAGGATTCGGGGGACATGCAGTAATGACCCCGGAGTCGCTCCAGACGGGCACAGACCGCATCGCCTATGTGGCGCGCTCCCTGCCTGATGCCGACATTATCGTGAACGTGCAGGGTGATGAGCCGCTCATCGAGCCGACCATGATTGATGAGGCCGTCGGCCCGCTTGTCGACGACAACTCAATCAAAGTCGGAACGCTTGTAAGGAGACTGGAGAGCGAAGACGAGCTAGCAAATCCGGGCATCGTAAAGGTAGTGCTTGACCGCAAGGGTTTCGGTCTGTATTTCTCGCGCTCGCCCATCCCGTTTGGCCGGGATTCACGGCAGCCCGAGTGGTTGAAACGCCACTCGTACTACAAACACATCGGACTGTATGTGTTCCGGCGGGAATTCTTGAATCTGTTTGCTGAGTTGGCGCCAACTCCACTTGAACGCATGGAGAAGCTTGAGCAGTTGAGGATTCTGGAGAACGGCTACAAGATCAAGTGCACCGTCACCTCGTTCGACAGCATGCCGGTCGATACGCAGGAGGATCTGGACAAGGTAAGAGGCATCATCAAAACGACATAGAAGAAACGACGCAAGTGAGTGATACAAACAAAACCGTGTTCGGTGAGTTACGCGCCACGTTCGTAAGAGGTGCGGTGGTTATCATCCCGCTCGTGCTTACATTTTGGTTTTTCCGCGCACTGCTCAACGGCATCGATGGCATTCTGTCCCCGCTGCTTGAACAATGGGTTGGCCGCGAGGTCCCGGGCCTCGGCTTCATCAGCATGCTTGTGCTGATCCTACTGATGGGACTGCTCTCCCGCAATCTCGTCGGGCGGATTGTCTTCACATGGTTTGACCGGTTGCTCGGCACCATCCCGTTCGTGCGAGCTGTTCATGGTGCAATCAGGGACCTCATCGACGCGTTTACAATCGGCGGCAAGGGCAAAACGTTCCGCCAGGTTGTGCTGGTGGAGTATCCACGACCGGGCCTCTTCACGATTGCGTTCGTAACAAATGAGATGACGTTCCACGCATCCAGCGGCACGGCGATGGATTTCGTGAACGTCTACATCCCGAATCCACCCAACCCAACGTCCGGCATTCTGATTCTTGTCCCGAAGAAGGATTTGGTTGTTCTCGATCTTTCAATTGAGCAGGGCCTGAAGCTCGTTCTCTCTGGTGGGATTGTTACACCGGACGTGCTCGCGCAAAAGTCTCTGGCAACAACATAGGAGCCATCCCGCGCCAGTTCTTATGAGGCTGTCCAAAAAGTTCTTTCCTGGCCGCCATGGGTGTTGGGAGACCTCCA
>CAYHRX010000148.1:0-7853 GCA_964359075.1 uncultured Chitinophagales bacterium | reverse complement strand
GCACTCTTGCTCGGCATTATGACAATGTTCATCATTCATCGTAACAGACTACTAGAGCCCTGAGGATATGTGTTTGTATACTGACCACCCAAGGGATCAGTGTCATACTCAACGCCATCAATGAAGAGGCGACCCCCGTTGCTTCTTTGGTCATTTGGCTCTCTGAATTCGTTCTTTACATGTACGGTGACAACGGCCGAATAGTAGGCTGAATAGGTGTGGCTTCCCAGTGGAATAGTTGCATCTCGCACATTACTTATGAGTGTGTTGTTTTCGTCTCTCCAGTCTCGGAACTCAAAGGAAGGGCCGTACTGTCTTGCTCCAATCGTGCTAATCTTGCCTGCCACTTCCCAGTCAGTCTGATATGGTGAGTAATGGACGATCCCATCATATGCAACGAAGGTGGCTGGATCTAAAGGAAGGTTGTTCCGGATCCAAGCCCAAACTGAACGATAGCTACCAAAGATGTCGTTGTTATATTCAATAGTGATGTGGTCCCCAACTACCGCTGGAAATACCGCCCAATAGGTATAGCCATTCGAAGCAATTCCCATATAATCGCCAGTGAAAAGGTAGTTCGGTGGATCGGGGGGATGTGAAATGTCGGCAACGCCCAAGAAGGAACGTCCGTCAGTTGAAACATTGAAGAACACACCCCCGTCATGCGATTCTGCAACATTCAATCCAATGTTATTGTTGGTCGAGGACAATCTATCAAGGTAGGATATGTAGATGTCACCTTGAGCATTTGTGCTCATCGCGGGCAAAAATTGCTCTAGGACCCCCGCTCCTTGATATACTCGAGCTACGCTCGTCCACGAAATACCACCGTTGACGGTTTTTGAAAACAAGATCTCTGGTTTCCCATTCCGATAGTCACACCATGCAAGGCAAATCTCGTTGGGTGACCCCACCTTCCTAATTGCTGCTGCCGGTATGCTGTTCGCTTTTTGAAACAAACCCCCAAGAACCGGGGTAGATGCAGTACCGACACGAGTAACGGCACCAAGTGCGGTTAATTCAGTTGGAACGCTATTGAAAGTGACCCCACCATCTACGGACTTATTCATCCATAGTGATGCGCTTGTCGTAGTACTATTATACTTCAACCAGAAGATATAAACGATCCCATCAGATCCTACAACTGGAAACGATCCCTGAACGACATCAGGAAAACCGATTTGTGCACTCACAACAATAGGAGGACTTGAAAAATTCTGCCCATTTGATCTCTTGTAACTACATACAATCTGGGAGTTGCTCACGCTATTGGTGAAACGGGTCCATGAGACATAGACGCTGTTCCTATAGCTACCGTTTGATTGATCACATGTGATCCATGGTTTATCATGATTTGTGGTTGTATTAAAATTAGTTTCATTCACAACGGTAAGTTGATTTGTCCAAGTCACACCTTTGTCCTGAGACTGACCAACAACTATTGCGTTTTGCCGGACCAGAAACCCGCTGAGATTGAAATCTATGTAGCAATGATACACTTTCCCATCTGCGTCAAAAGCGATGCTTCCATCACCCTGTGTATTGTAGAGCATCCATGATGTCGGGATGTCAGACGCCATCCAACTAACTCCTCCATTGGTCGAGTAAGATGCCTTTGAGCGGTAAACATTCGCCTGGATCCCCGAATATACCGTGACGAAATTATAGTCGTCCGCCGGAGAAACCGCCACCATTGGTTCAAAAACTGTCTCGTCACCAGTCCGTATGGATTTGAGTCTTGTGGACACCCCGTCTGGGTTGGCATCACCCCCGGTTATATCGACTGGCTGCCGTCCATCTTCGGGTGTTGATTTAAGTTCCTGAACGGGCCCCACACTTTTCGAGCGCAGTTCCTTTGTCAAATGAGGGCTCAAACTAAACAGCTCAAATCTTCTTTTCTCTAGCCATTCGAGTGAGTCCGCTCCACCCGAGAAGCGTGTTTGGGCTCTCAGATATGATGCTTGGCTGCTCATTAGAGAGAAAACAACAAAAACAACTGAAGATGTTATTGATGGCTTCATGATGTCTCCTTTGGAATTCTTTTTTGGTTCATCATTTGTATAGCACTAAGTTACGCCGATTGTGCTAACGGCCGTGGTAGACTATCCCATGGTCAATGTCGCAAACAAACACCTCTCTGCCATCGGCCCAAACACCCGAGAACGAAGCGTCTGGTGAAACCGTGTGACCGGGAACCATAATTGAAATCGGGCTCCAATTTCCCCCATTGTAATGGTAGATCAGATTCTGTTGCCCCACTGCAAAGGCATTCGAAGAACCTTGCACGAACGGATACACGAACGGCGTTAGCGTCGTAAACTCTCTCGACCAACTATTTGTTTCAATCCCTCCATCCGGCCTGATGTTTGCGGTAACAACTCCATTAAGAAAAGAAACCAGCTTGGATTCCTGCGCCCAAAGGTATAGCCCAAATTTTCGCTCGGCATATGTCGTCGAATCAATGAGATCGAAAGCACTCCCGACAAACCGATACACAAATTGTATGTTTCTTCCCCATGGACTATATGATGTAGCATAGATGAATCTTCCATTTCCCGATATCGAAGCTACAATTAAGCTGTCTCCAACCTTGTACATTGTCCACTGAGTCCCATTGAAATGCAAGGCGTATTCATAACCGAATGCCCATATGTCATCTCGACTGATCCCATACAAAGTATAAAGGTGACCCATGATAGCAGAGACATTGGTGGGAGTTGCATCTGTCCATCTCGTACCATCGAAGTGCATGATGAAAGCGCTGAGAATCCCTTGACTGATTCTCCTTCCAACGCTCCAAACATCGTTCCTTGAACTTCCCCACACAGAGTACACCGTCTTATTCCCCGTGTTTTCAACAATTGGAGTCCCAGCAGTTGCACGATCCCATCTCATCCCGTTGTAATGCCAAAGACAGTCCCTCACATCTGGTGCGTCACCCGCAGCTCCCCAGACGTCTGTTGCCGAACTCCCCCAAATGGACCCCAATTGAATCACGCTTGGTAGATTACCATAGTCCACACTATCAATGCTCCAGAGATAGTCTCGTTTGCCGAGCGCAGGGCCATTAGTTTCTGTGGGCGATTTCTTGCAGGAACTGACATACGCTGTCGCTACGCAGAGCGCCAGCAAAAACACCCATAATGCGTTCGACCTTGACATCAGAACCTTCTGATTAAGCCCTGTGTAAACTTCTTGTCGAGGACAGCCTTCAACAGTGCAAGACCGAAGCCGAAGGTTGCCTTCAATACAGCACAAAGGCGACCCTTGCCAGCAAAACACCGCCGCCAAAAGATCGCCTTCACATTTGCCAAAATTGAATCTTGAAAGAACATCCGCTGGCCCCATCCCTAACAGAGGACGGAAGGATAGGATAGACAAAACAGAGTCTCTCCACTTTGTCTCCGCCCAATATAATACACCGTACCGCGTTTGTCAAGCACTTTCGTTGAAGGGAGAGAAAAATCACGCAGAGTTCTGGCAGCCATGGGAAAACAATTCTTGCGGTGTTGAGAGTAAGAACAAAGCAGGACTAAAGACTGTGATGTCTTGAATGAGTGCGCTAGAAATCAGGTTGAAAAGCCTAACCGCAGAGAACGCGGAGATCGCAAAGGGAACAAATGGCTCGACAATCTGATTCTCGACACTTTTCCCTGCCTGCCCGCTCAGAAGAATTCGAGAGACAGGCGGACGTTGCTTTGGGACCTCCGCGGTTAAATTCCTTCTTTGGGGTTTGCAACTGCGCTCAATGCATCAAATCACCTCCGCATCACTCTTCTCCATCCATCCCACCTTCCCATCGGCGAGGCGGATCTTCACCCACTCGTTCACACTGTCGGTGATCGTCACCTTCACGCCGCTGTGGAGGACGAACGCGTCGGTGCTCTTTGCATCGGGGGAGTTCTTCACGGTGGTGATCTTCGCGGTAACAACTGCTGCATCGGTGCGGTTCACTTCACCGATCTTCCCCACAAGCAGTACAACGAACAGCAGCAACGCCACCGTGCTTATGCTGCCGCCGAACAGCCCAAGTCGTCTGAGCTGGTACGTGCGGGCAAGGACCACAACGCAAATCGAGCCGATGAGGAGAACAAACACACCATAGCTGATCCACGTGAGTGCGTTGAGCGAGAACGCAGCCTTGATCGAGTCCCAGTAGTCCCACACAAAGAGCCTCGGCGTCGCCTCGATCTTGTCGGTGAGCATCAGGTTGGCAAGCTGAAGGTTGTGTTTCAGGTCGTCGTCATTCGGCACGAGCCTGAGCGCCCGCTCGTAGTTGAGGATGGCCTTGCCCACATCGCCGGTCTTGTAGTACGCGTTGCCGAGATTGTAATAGAGCTCCCCACTCACAAAACCGTTGCGCACCACGGACTCATACGCAACACGGGCTTCGGCGAACTTGTTTTGCTGGTACAGATGGTTGGCCTGGTCGAAGACCTGTTCGGGGGTTTGCGCAAACGCCACGACAGCAGCCAGCAACCAAAGCGCACAGACCAGGCACAATTGCAGTAACCTGTCATTGCGAGCCTGGTTCTCATGGCGAAGCAATCTCACCCACAAGAAGGGATTGCTTCGTCGTCCCGACCCACAACATCGAGACTCCTCGCAATGACGCATTACTATTCGTTGCATTCGTGTGAATTCGTGGATCACTTTTTCAGCGTCCGTTCCAGTTCGACAATCAACCGCTTGGCTTCGTCGTATGTCTTCTGCATGGCCGCGGCCTCAAAACTTGTTGGGGCAAACCGCGCCATCTCACACATCTCCCACAAAGACCGGAGCGATGCGGAAATCTCACCATTCACCAACCTGCCATTCAACTCCGCGAGCACACTCTCGATCGACATATCCGCCTGCTGGATATTCAGCTTGTCGCCGAGGTACTTATGGAGTGCACGGGAGACCTCCGAGTAGAACTCCAGTTTCTGCGATGAGTTGCCGCTCATCTTCGCAGCCAGCAATTGCTCGGCCTGCTTTAACCCTTTTTGCGCAACTTTAAGCGCGCGGCGGTTACGGTAGCCCGCGGCATCGAGCATCTCCGCCTGCCGTTGCCTCGAATACACAATCGCTCCCGCCAATCCTGCAATCGGCAGCAATACCAACACGATAAATACCCCGCTCTTGTACGGATGGTCGCCCGGCCTCGTGAACGCCGGCTGCGCAACCTTGATGAACCGGATATCCTGGCTCAACAACTGCACGTCTTCCCTCGTCCCGCCTGCGATGACGGGTGGCGCTGTTGCCGTCCCCTGTTCAATATTGAGCTCAATCTCCGGCGACTGCAGCGTTACATAGTCTCGCTTGTTCAGATCGTAGTAGGAGAAGGCTACCGGCTTGATGGACTTCTGTCCGGGATAGCGAGGGATGAGGAGGTACTCGAACGTCTTGCTCCCCGATATCTTTCCTTCCTGCCTGTTAATGTTATCGGAGACCTTGGGGTTGTACTGCTCGAAGTCCTTCGGCAGATCAAGCTCCGGCATCTCAAGGACTTTGATGTTGCCGGTGCCGGAGATTGTTACCTTCAGCGTAATCGGCTCGTTGGTCTTTGTGGTCTTTTTATCGACGCTCGTATTCATCGTGAACCTGCCGACAGCACCTTTGAAACCAGGCGGCGCGCCGGGCGGCAATGGGTCCACTTTGATCTTGATCGGCTCGCTCTTGATCTTGTGGTCTACAAGCTGGCCAAATGGATCACGGAAGAATGCATCAAACGGATCGAGCGACCGGGTTCGCACCTGGACTCTTGCACTCAGCTCCATCGGACTGATCTCAAGTGTGCCCGACTGTGTCGGGAAGAGCGCGATCCGACGGATGAGCGCCATGCGGTACTGTTTCCCATTGACCACCTCGATTGTGTAGTTGAGATTGCTTGGAACCTCAAGGTCCTCGCTCCAGAAACCGGCCATCGTCGGGCTTTTGTCGAACTTGTACCCGTTGACGGTCACGCGCTCATACACCTTGAACGTCACGTTGATCTGTTCTCCCAGAATCACGTGGTTGCGATCCACCGATGCTTTCAGGAAGAGGTTGTCGCCAATTTGCGCACCGATGTCGCTCGCCGGCGCGTTCACCTGCTGCTTTGGACGAGGCGTTCCTTTTACCACTTCGATCGTGAGTGGCTGGGTTTTGTATTCCTTCCCGCCGACTTCTATCGTTGCCGACCCGATCGTGAACTTCCCGACATCCTTTCCTTGAAGCACGTAGCTCGTGGTCACGGAAGATGAGACCGCCCCGTTGATGAACTGCATGCTCGAAGACTGGTTGGGACCGGACATGATGTAGAACTTGCTGAGATCGGGAAGTTTCATATTCTTCCCTCCACCCATCCCGGCATTGTTCAGCGTAAGGGAAAGCGTGAACTGATCGCCGAGCGCCACAGGATTCTTGTCAACGCTGGCATCGAAGGAGGCATCTTGCGCAAGAGCGTCAGCAGCAAGACAATAGCACAACATCAGAACCACAAAGAAAAGAGCCCAACTTCTAAACTCACCCCCTTCCGAGGCTGTCCAAAAAGTTGCTGATGTTGTGTCGGCGGAGCGGGCCAGAATCGTTCGTTTTCTATGCCAAGAGCGACACTGGAGTGTCGCTCTACAACTATCAAGACAGCCGGCAGCCGGGGGGTGAGTTCCGCCATTGATGTATCTCATGTCCTCCATCTCACCAATCCTTATCCGTCTTCACACGCACACCCTGACGCACCCGCAGCTTCTTCTGCACATCCTTTTCGCTGTTCTTCAAAACTTCCAGCATCCGTTCGGCGTCAGCTTTCGCCATCTTCTTTTCCTGGGAACCCTGCTGCTGTTGCTGGCGTTGTTGTTCCTGCTGCTTCTGCTGATCCTGCTGCTGTTGTTGCTGTTGGTTCTGTTTCTGCTGGTCTTGCTTTTGTTGATCCTGGTTCTGCTGGTTCTTCTGCTGATCTTGTTTGTTGTCTTTGTTCTTGTCGTTCTTGTTCTGCTGCTGCTGTTGTTGTTGCTCTCTAAGTTTGGCCAGAGCATACGAGAGATTGTACTTCGTCTCCTGGTCGTTGGGATTGAGTTTCAGCGACTCGATGTAAGACTTCACCGCCTCCTGATAGCGCTGCCCCTTCATGAACGCGTTCCCCGTATTGTAGTACGCCTCAGCTTTCGTCTCCTTGCTCTCAGCCTTCGCGATGGCGTTCTCGTATTCCTTGATGGCTTCGTCAGCCTTTTCTTGTTTGTACAATGAATTCCCGAGATTGAAATGCCCGGGCACCAATCCCTGCTCCTTCTCCAGCGCTTTCCGGTAGCTGACCTCGGCATCGCCAAACTTCTGATCCTTGTACCGATCGTTCCCTTCGCGCACGAGCGAGCGAACTGATTGGCCGAATACATGCGACACCGACGCCAGCACCAGCAACGCAATACCCATCACCCATAACCTATGTCCTGCGTTCATGCTTTCACCTCCTCTTCTCTTCGCAGTGGGTTCCACCGTGCAAGCCACTTCACTTTCTTTTCCGAGATAAGCAACTCAAGAATCAGAAGAAAGATTCCCGCACCCAGAAAGTACTGGAACCTGTCCTCATAGTCGGTAAACTGTTTGACGACGAACTCCTTCTTTTGCAGAGCGCTGATGTTTTTGTAGATCTCGTTCAACTCGTCCTGCGCATTCGTGCCACGAAAGTACCTTCCGTTGCCAACTGCCGCGATCTTCTCCAGCGACACCTCATCCAGCTTTGTCACCACGATGTTCCCCTGCCTGTCCCGTTTGAAATCCACCTGCTGACCCGACGCGTTGTAGATGGGGATGGGTGTACCGGAAGGAGACCCCATGCCGATAGTATAGAGAAGCACTCCTTGCTTTGCTGCATCGCTGGCTTCCTCAAATACATC
>CAYHRX010000147.1:0-7871 GCA_964359075.1 uncultured Chitinophagales bacterium | reverse complement strand
CAGCTGTTACCGTGAACTCCCCTGGTACACTGAACACCGGAACCTACACCATCAGCGGAGACGGGTCGTTTACACTGAACTCTGGTGCGACCCTTGGCATCGGATCCAGTGCCGGTATCACCTCCTCTGGCGCAACAGGCAACATCCAGGTCACAGGAACCCGCTCCTTCAGTACAGGCGCAAACTACACCTACAATGGAAGTTCAGCGCAGAACACCGGCAATGGTCTCCCTGCCACTGTCAATAACCTGACAATCAACAACAGTGCTGGGGTTACTCTTGCTGGTAGCACAACAGTCAACGGCACACTCACGCTGTCAAGCGGTAACATCACGACAAGTTCTAGTACCCTTTCGATCAGCTCAACGGGGACGGTCTCACGCACCAGTGGGCACATTGTGGGCAATTTCCAGAAGTACATTGCAACGGGAGCAACCTCCAAGACCTTTGAGATTGGTGATGCAAGCAATTACACGCCGATTGACATCTCGTTCGCAAGTGTGACCACAGCAGGGGACCTGAAGGCAAGCACGACTGCGGGAGATCATCCAAGTATCAGTAGTTCCTCCATCAACGCATCAAAGAGTGTGAACCGTTACTGGACGATCACGAACAGTGGTATCGTTTTCACGAACTACAGTGCGACATTTACTTTTGTCGCCGGCGATATTGATGGCGGCGCAAGCACGAGCGCCTTTATTGTTGCCAGGTTCGCTGCCAGCACGTGGACAAACCCAACGGTTGGGACGAAAACCACGACGAGCACACAGGCGACAGGACTCGCCGGGTTTGGAGATTTCCAGATTGGGGAACAGGCGACAAAGACGTGGGATGGCGGAGCCTCAACGAATAGCTGGGGCGATGCTGCAAACTGGAATCCCGACGGGGTTCCTACCTCTGGCGATGATGTCAGCCTTACAGGCGCAAATACTATCGACATAAACGTTGCCGCGGCAGCGAACAACCTCACGTTGAACAACGCAAGTCTGACGCTTACCATCCTTTCCGGGAATTCGCTGACAGTCTCTGGGAACTTCACACTCACTACTGGCACGATGAATACCCAAGCATCCTTCCCATCCGTTACCGGGACAGTGAGTATTAGCGGCGGAACAGTTGGCTACACCGCTGCGAGCGGAAGCCAGACGGTTGCTGTCCAGAGTTACGTCAATCTCATTATCAGCGGAGGTGGCACGAAAACACTGGCTGGAAACATCACGCCAAGTGGTGATGTGACGATTTCCGGCGGAACGTTCGATCTTGGAAGCTACACAGACAATCGCAACACTGCAGGGGGAACGATAACAGTTGCGAACGGGGCGACGTTGAAGATCGGGGGAACTGGCACACTGCCTTCAAACTACTCGACACACTCGATTGGCTCGACGAGTACGATTGAGTATGCGGGGACGACACAGACTGTCAGCACCTTGAACAGCTCGCAGAACTACGGCAACCTGACGATTTCGGGTTCAGGGACGAAGACGTTGGCAGGGAATGCTGGCATTGCGGGTGATTTAACGATCTCTGCTGGGACATTTGATTTAACAAGTTATGCAGCCAATCGGACATCCGCGGGTGGTACACTGACGGTTTCTAACGGTGCAACATTGAAGATCGGTGGAACAAACACACTACCTTCGAACTACTCGACGCACTCCATTGGTTCAACAAGCACGATTGAATATTCTGGGGCAACACAGAGCGTTGCCACTTTGAACAGCTCTCAGAACTATGGCAACCTGACGATTTCAGGTTCTGCCACAAAGACACTCGCAGGGAATGTGGGCGTTGCTAGCAATTTGACGATTTCTGGTGGGACCTTCGATCTTGGTACAAACACAGCGAATCGAACGACTTCGGGCGGCACACTTTCGATTTCGTCGGGCGCTACCTTGACCGCTGGCGGCTCTAGTGGCGGACTCACCGGTAGCAATTTCCCCAGCAACTACACGACGAACACGCTTAGCGGAACCGTCGAGTTCAATGGCACGGGGGCTCAGACTATTCCCGTGCTGAGTTATACCAATCTTACTCTCAGCAATGGAGGAACAAAGAGCATCAATTCCTCGATCACGACAACTGGCAACCTAACGATAAATTCTGGTGTGCCTGTTTCAGTTGCAACTGGAGTGACGCTTCAGGTTAACGGCAGCATGAGCAATACTGGAACCGTGACGAACAACGGAACAATATTGACTGGACCTTAGATGGAAGTAATGTACCCTGTTAATTCACTTAATCTATTCACCAGTTACTCAAGAGAGGAGGCTTCGATGAGATCATATGAGCCACGCCCACCGTAGCCGGAACGTGTGGCGCATCCCTTGGGTGCCTCACACGTCGTCGGTCCCCCGCAGGCGGGGGATACTCCGAGCAAGTCTACGAGTTGTCGTAGACGAAAACAACAGTAGCACAAATAAGTAGCAAAAAGGAGCAAACATCATGAAAACGCAGCAAGCAGTATCTCTGGGCGGCAGGAATGTCGCTAGTTTCAAGAGCGGTACCATAATTAACCATTTACAAAAACTCAAAAAAAGGAGCAGAGCCATGTTTACCTCACAATCAGTACCTGGATTCCTGCCAAGGGGAATGATGGTGCTCGTCGCCATCTTCCTTGTCGCGGGATTGGCCTTTGGCCAAGATTTCACCAACACAGGCACTTTCAGCAACAGGGGTGCTACGCTGACGGTGAAAGGAGTATTCACTAACAGCAGCAGCGGGGTTGTCGATAATAATAACAGCGGAAGAATCAACGTCGACAGCAGTTTTACGCAAAGCGCTTCTGCAGCCAACTTCTCTACTGATAGCGGGCTTGTTGCATTTAGGGCGACTTCTGCCCAGACGATCAGTGGATCGGTGAAAAACACGCAGTACGGCGCGCTGATTATCAGTGGGAGTGGAGCTAAATCACTGGGCGCTCGCTTCACGGTGAAGGACACTGTACAGCTGGCCTCAGGCTCGACCCTCAACGTGAACGGGAAGCAGCTTTCCGTTTTGGGTGCGTCTGCATTTACTGGTTCAGGCACGCTCTCGGCAAGCGGCTCAACCGACTCGGTCAACTATGCTGGAGACGTCAATCAGGCAGTCTACGCGGCAACGTACGGCAATCTGATAACCTCCGGCGCGACCGCGGCGAGAACAAAGACAGCGGGTGGGAACATCGTCGTGACAGGTTCACTGGTCAACGGCTCGAACCACACGCTGGACTTTGGCACCTACTCGTTGACGGGCACAGGCGCCACGATTACAAATAGCAGCACGCTGCAGAGTGCTGGTGCTGTCACGCTGAGTTCAGGTGCCTCGATCGGCAGCACGTTTGTCTTCAACGCCGCAACGAGTACTCAGACCCTTCCGGACGCGAGCTTTACCAATCTCACGCTTTCGGGTGGATCGGGAGCCACTGGCCAGAAGAATTTTCCATCTGGGACAACCAGTGTCTCCGCGACGTATAGCGTGGCGGGTGCCAATCGGAGCTACGGAAGCGGTACCTTCCGATATAACGGCACTAACCAGAACGTCCTTGCTGAGTCTTATAATAACCTGAATCTGACAGGGACAGGGCTGGGCGATGTGAAGACGGCAGCGGGGAACCTCAGCGCTGGCGGAACATTCTCGAACCTGTTGGGTACGACGAATATGTCGACCTACACGCTGTCTATCACTGGAGCAAAGACCAACACTGGCAAGATGCAATTTGCTGGGCTTAGCAACGGCCTCGTCTTCAGCGATGGTACGGTTGAGTACAATGGTTCGACATCCGACGCTGCGTCTCAGACGATCGGCTTAGGGACATACTCGACTATGTTGTTCTCGAACAATTCACCAAAAAATATCACTGGTGGCACCGTTCGTACCACGTCAGGTCTGACGGTCAGCTCTGGTGTGACGTCAAACGTGCAAGCCAGCGGAACACTGCAAGTTGACGGTACCCTGAGCAACGCTGGAACGATTAACAACTCAGGTACGGTCCAGGTTGGTCCGTAATTTGACGGTGAACAGCAAACAACGAGGATGGGCATGTAAGGGGTAACCCAAAAATTGCAGGCTTGGACTACCTCAATTGTGTGAGGGCGTCATGGCACTACATAAACTCTCGATAGTGAGAGTGAGTGTATCAGTAGCTCTCGGCGAGCATCGCGACTCAGCTACGTGTCTACAACTCGCTCAGCGAGTAGACCTATGGTTCTTGCATGCCGCAGGATCGTAGAGCAGCAAACATACGGACTCGTAGATCGGTGGGTTGCGGACAAACAGTCTCCAAGAGACGGTAAGTCGACCGCTCGTTGAGACGATGGTCCCATGAGCCATGGTGTGGTTTCGATCTGCCCACTGTGGGAGCATCGAAGCCGATCATGTGCAAGTCCAGGTCTTGCAATCGGTGAAGTGCACTCAAACACAAAAAATAGTGGGTCATGGACATCATGACTTCACAATCTGACATAACCGAGGTTGGCGAGTGCCAGCGAGGGTGGATTCCATCGCCACGGGATGATCTCGAAACTGACATGCCCCGTGGAAGAAGGACATTCATCCGCACTCGTGCATCGTTCAGGGTGAGGAGGCCTCGCGAAGACCTAAGCTCTGATGCGTGCCCACAAAATCGGGCGACCGTCTCTCAGAGAGCTACGACTGCTCTCAAGGAAAAGGCACGTCGGTTCGAGGTACTCGGGCACCCAATCGAGCTGAATGTTGAGCCTGCGAGAGGTCACCTTGTATATCAAGCTGGCAAACGTCAAGGGGGATGTCCGAAAGATCCCTGCAGGCAACTCGTCGTGGATAGACTCCTTTGGAGGACTCTGCTGCCGCGGAGTGATTTGGAAGCTGGAATTACCCGTGGAAGAGGAAGATTCATACGCATCCGAGAACTGTGCGGGGTGAGAAAACGTCGTGAAGACTTGAGCTCAGGCTTGCTCCGGGGCAGGCCAAGAACGGACTTGCACCGGGAGCGCAAGAGTTCGCAGAGTTTCCAGTGGCAAAGGAACGTGCTGGCGAGTAGACCTCGTGAAGACCTTGTACCATCGAAAGGTCTGGACCAAGGTAGAGTCGACGAAAGACGACATGGGTGCATTGTTTCATGAACTGGGGAAGTTCTATGATTACGTCATGAGAAAAATGCCTGGTCAACAAACCTGGGCGGAAGAATGACTGTCCACAGGATAAAGTGTGGGGATACGGCAATGGGGTATATGCTCTTGAAGAGTTTGCTCCTTCTCCTCTGGTGCAGACCGCCATGCCGGGAGAAATCTAACTACTCTCGACAATTATCGATGAGTCCGCTCGTCTCTTTACATGAGTTGAGGAGATGGCGGAAGACCGTACAGCCGGACACGTACCGCAGCGGCCTCGGGGAAATCGTTGAGAAGAGCAATGACCAAATTGCACTTATTCATTGAGTGGACATCATGACGGTCCTGATTTTCTCCCGAAGTACTCGGGACTCAATAACCGTCACAAGCGACGGCTTCATGGCGAAGAGCGTGTTTCGCTCCTTCACCTCTTCGCTGTGAAAGGGCAGGTTTGACGAACAGTGTTGAATGGTTGGCTACGAAGCTTAGTGAAGTGGACAGACGCACGCAACGGTTCAAGTAGATGAACAAAGAACTTGATTACAGGGTAAAGCGGTTGAAACAAATCAATGTGGAATAATCGAATCCATAATCTTTGACTATGATAAGCGAATCCTCGAAATTCAGGAACTCCCTATTCACCGGGACGAACGAAAGCATTGAGAGAGTTGAACCCGAAGGTTGACAACTCGTTGAGGAGACCACTATGGTCACGTTGAAAGCAATTATTGTCAGTGTCGTGAGGCATTTGACCTGGCGCCCTGTTCCTTTTACCCTACCTGCGCTGATCGGGCTATTGCTTCTGCTTTTCGTTGAGCTTGCAAGCGCACAAAATCTGGTGAACACTGGCTCGATTAACAATACAGGCCTCCTGAGAGTGAAAGATCAAGCAACGGGTCTCCCTTCAAGTCTCGGTGGTGTAGTGGAATTCTTCGGCAGCAGCCAGCAGGTGCCAGCGAAACAGTACAGACACCTGAAGCTGACAGGGTTGGGAACGAAGACAACAACGGGCGGGAGTTTCACAGTTACGGATACTATATTCATCGCCAACGCCGTAACTTTACGAGTTGAAGCAGGTTGTGTTGTTACATCAAATGGGATGTTAAGAGAACAAGGATATTTTGCTGGCAAGATGAAGAAAACGGTGGATCTTTCCGGATCGACCTCCTCATCTGATTTCGGTAATATTGGCATTTCAATCTCATGGTCCGGTACAGCGCCGGAACCCACGACCGTTACCCGCGGTTCCGACATTAGCCTGACCGGAAATGGCAATGAATCCATCAAGCGATACTATGACATCGTACCAGCAACGAATAGCGGGCTCAATGCAACACTTGTTTTCAAGTATTCAGACAACGAGCTCAACGGACAGAATCCTGCGACGCTCTCACTTTGGAGGTCGAATGATGGCGGAGCCACATGGAGAAAACAAGGAGGAACGGTTGATGTCAATGCGAGGACGATTACAAAGATGGGTGTTACAACTTTCTCACTCTGGACCGCAGCAGATAATGATCATCCTCTAGGTCCCCCCTCCGTCGAAGGTGTAGCAACGGATATCGCTCTTACCGCAGGCAACAACGCAAGTGGGCCGATTAGCAGCGCAGTCAGTCCGTCTGTCGTGACAGTCACCGATGCTCTCGGTAACCCGGTGCCGGGAGTCAGCGTAACGTTTGCAATTGCAAGTGTGCCAGCAGGCGCCGCGGGACAGAGCTTGAGTGTAACGAATGCGTTGACAGGAGCGAATGGTCAGGCATCAACCGTTCTGACGCTTGGCAATAAGGCAGGTACATACTCTGTGACTGCAACATCAACAGGCCTGGCGGGAAGCCCGGTGACGTTCAGTGCTACAGCAACTGTTACTGCCGCAGCTGCGATGGCCTTAACTTCAGGAAACAACCAGACAGGAATAATTACCACAGTCTTGCCGATTCCCCTGCTGGTGACTGTAACAGATGCAGGAGGAAATCCTGTTCAGGGAGTGTTGGTTATCTTTTCAATAGCAAGCGCACCGAGTGGAGCAACGGGGCAAAGCTTGAGTGAGGCCAAGGTGACTACGGATTCGATTGGTCATGCGTCAACGGTTCTGACACTTGGCAACAAAGTTGGTGCATACTCTGTGACAGCAACATCGGCGGGGTTGACTGGCAGTCCAGTGACATTTGATGCCATCGCAATCCATGGTGCAGCAACCGCTCTCTATAAGGTCGCCGGAGACAGTCAGAGCACTGTAGTGAACAGGACACTGACGACACCGTTTACCGTTAAGGTGACCGACGTTGGGGACAATCCTGTCCCGGGTGCATCGATTGTCTTTTCAATCGATTCAATCCCGCTCGGGGCAACAGGGCAATCCTTAAGCACCACGAGTGTTCTGACCGACACGAATGGCTTAGGCACAGCTTTGCTGACTGCAGGCAACAAGGTCGGAACCTATCGCGTGAAAGCAAATGTTACAGGTTCTTCAGTGAATCCCGTGCTCTTTACAGTCACTGTAAAGGGTACGCCTCCACAATTTGTTGGAGCGAAAGACACCCTATTTGCTTACCGCGGTGTTCCATTTGAGTACCAGCTGAGGGTATCGGTCTCGGAGGGCAGTGTGCTTCAATTCTCAAAAGTGTCTGGACCCTCGTGGCTGAGACTTGATAGCACTTCAGGGGCTCTCTCAGGTACTCCTGGTCCCAACGATCTTGGTCTCTGGGCGCTGGTCGTTGAAGTCACGGATAACTTTGGACAGTCAGTTATCGACACGTTCTATGTTAGAGTAAATGCAGGGGTCCCGACGGAATTTCAGCTTCT
>CAYHRX010000146.1:0-7883 GCA_964359075.1 uncultured Chitinophagales bacterium | reverse complement strand
ATCTCTCAACCCTACATCGTTGCGTACATGACCGAGCTTGTCCATCCAAAGCGGGGAATGCGGGTGCTTGAAATTGGGACAGGCTCCGGGTATCAGGCCGCCGTCCTGGCTGAGATTGTTGACACTGTCTACACAATCGAGATCATTCCCCAGCTTGGCACATCGGCCAGTGAGCGCCTGAAGTCTCTTGGCTACAGGAACACTCGCACAAGAATCGGCGATGGGTACTACGGGTGGAAGGAGGCTGCCCCTTTTGATGCGATTGTGGTGACGGCCGCCGCTGAACATATTCCTCCTCCGCTGATCGCTCAACTCAAAGAAGGCGGGAAGATGGTGATCCCGGTCGGCTCACCATTTTTCGTCCAGACACTCATGCTCGTTGAAAAGCGAGGCAGCGAGACAAGAACCCGCTCATTGATCCCTGTGCGATTTGTGCCATTCAAGAGGGCGGAGTGAATCGCTCTGAGCCCATGATGACTCGCCTCTTCGCTGCCATTGTGCTCCTTTCTCTCGGACTCATTGCGTTTCAGCTTGCACTGATGCAGATATTCTCGATCGTGCAGTGGCACCATTTTGCTTTCATGGTCATCTCGATAGCGCTGCTGGGGTTTGGCGCAAGCGGCACGGTGATCGCCATATTTCGAGAGAAGCTCCTCCAAAAGATCGACACACTCCTTCCATTGACGATGATCCTCTCGGGAGTTGCCATGGCACTTGTTGTCCGGCTCTCGCAGGTCGAGGGGATACGGTTTGATTCATACCTGCTGTTTGTGGATGCCAATCAGATTCTTGCATTGCTGCTCACGTACCTGGTTCTTTCCATACCGTTCTTCCTGGGTGCGCTGGCTCTCGGTTTGGTCTTTGTGAAGTACGTCGACCAGATTGGAATGCTGTACTTTGCAAATCTGCTGGGGTCGGGGGCTGGCGCCATCGTTGCCGTTGCGCTGCTCTGGGTTGTGCACGTACGGCAGTTGCCAGCGGTGATAGCAGTGTTGCCGGTGGCAGCAGGCGCCGTGATGATTTCGGGTCGGGCACATTCATCTGCGGTCGCAGCGGTCATTGCGGGGATGTTGGTTTCGGCATACTCCTTTCTCACACCTCCTGAATTGATGCTCTCGGAATACAAGTCACTCAGTCGCACCCTTAGCTTGCCTGATGCTCGAGTTGTTCTCGAACGCAGTGGCCCCCACGGACTTGTTCAAGTGGTTGAATCATCCGCACTGCGATATGCGCCAGGATTGAGCCTGACCTATCGAGAACCCCTGGAAGTTCATGAGGCAGTCTTCAGCAACGGGGAGTGGTTTGGGCCGATTCGTAGATGGTCCGACAAAGACACATCACACGTGCTGGACTACACAACAATTGCGGTTCCATACGAAATGAGGAGAATCAGAAGTCTGCTCATCCTTCAAGCGGGGACAGGTATGCTCGCCTCGCACGCAATCAGCAGAGGAGTCACGCAGGTTGTGGCCGTTGAACCGAACGAGACGGCGGTATCAATGCTGCAGGATGAGACCGCTTCGAGAGGGGGCTCTCCCTTTTTGAATCACTTCGTGCATGTCCACAGAATGGATCCACGGTCGTTTCTTGCGTTGCCCGATACCAACAGGTATGATCTGATCATGCTTCCAACGCTCGATGCATTTGGTGGGACCGCCGGGTTGTACGCATTGCAGGAGCAATATGCCCTCACAGTGGAGGCTTTTGTAACAATGTGGGGGCGTCTATCTTTGGATGGGATCATATGCGTATCGAGCTGGATGGATCATCCCGTGAGGAACCCGTTCAAACTTCTTGCGACACTCGTGGCGATGCTTGAACATTCGGGCGTGAGTGAGTCCGGCCTGCACATCGCAGCAGTTCGCAGCTGGGGGACGATCACCTTCGTCGTGAAGAAATCGCCGCTCATCCCCGACGAAACCGAACGGACGAGAGCATTCTGCCGGCGGATGATGTTTGACCCCGCGCTCCTCCCGGATCTTCGGAAGGAAGAACGGGCACAGTTCAACGAGCTCAGCGATCCAGCGTTCTTCGATTTTCTGGATGCGATTGTCTCTCGCAGACAAAGCGCAATGCTTGATACCTACGACTTCAACATCCGGCCTGCTACGGATGAGCGTCCATACTTCTCACAGTTCCTGCGGCTGCGCAACATAGCTCGCCTTGGCGAGCTGTTTGGCTTGCGAACGTTCCCCTTTCTTGAGCTGGGGTACTTGATCGTCGTGGTAACCTTGATTCAGAGCGTTGTGGTTGCGCTTGTGCTCATCATAGGGCCATTGGTTGTTTCAGCGAGGCGGTGGTCGAGAAAGGGCTGGACATTGGTGTACTTCGGCGCGCTCGGCGCAGGTTTCATGTTCGTGGAGATGGTACTGATGCAGCGGTTCATCTTGTATTTTGGCCATCCGGTGTATGCCGCCGCGGCAGTTGTTGGTGTGATGCTTATGGGTTCGGGATTCGGAAGCTACACCTCAACGAGACTGAGGGCAGTTCCTTCCACGCTCGGGAGAGTTGCAGGGATCGTGGCCCTCATGCTCCTCTTGTTCGCATGGGTTCTTGGTCCGCTGGTCAGTGCAACGGTTGGCGTTCCGCTGTTGCTGAAAGCATTGATCGCCTTTCTGTTGATGGCTCCAACAGCCTTCATGATGGGGATGCCGTTCCCACTGGGACTGAGGTTTCTTTCCGAGCGTTCTGAGCATCAGCTTGCATGGGCATGGGGGATCAATGGATGCATTTCAGTCGTCAGCACAGCGCTGGCAATGGTGCTGGCAGTTGAGGCAGGGTTCACGGTAGTGATGGTATGTGCAGCAGGGATGTATGGGTTGGCTGCTGGGGTGGGGGGAAAGGGGTAGCCGACTCAGGTTCTTGAAGATCAACACACCTGGGTCAGGCCGCCTACGTTCTGACCTTGGACTACATCCTCTTGATCGTTACACGATCGATGTACTTCACCTTCTCTGTGTCTACACGGACAGCGTCACCGGTTTCTACAAATTGTGGGACGAGGACCTCAATACCGTTCTCGAGTGTTGCGGGCTTCATGGTGCTGTCCTGTCCGCCGCGGATGCCAGGACCTGTGGATGCGACCTTCAACTCCACCACCTTAGGGAACTGAACCGTCACCGCCTCTTCACCGAGCAGCTCTACTGTGATCTTCATTCCTTCCTTCATGAACTTTTCTGCCGTACCGATGGCGGCTTTCGGAATACTGACCTGTTCAAACGACTCCGGGTCCATAAAGTAGCCGGCTTCACTGTCGGAGTAGAGAAATTCCATCTGTCGCTTGTGGAGATCGATGTCGTCGAGCCTGTCCGTGTGTTTGAAGCGTCTGTCGCCGAAGTGGTCGAAGCGTACATCATGCAGCTTCAGCTCAATGAAGCCGTGCATCTGTCCGCTGCCGGCATGCCGAATTACTTCAAGCACTTTCCAGATCTTGCCGTCAAGTTGAAGGGCTGTTCCTTCTTTCACATCCTGTGCGAGAACCATGGTGATCCTCCGGGGAATTGAGTTACTTGTATTTCACCGAGCATCCGTACGGCTTGCTTCCTTTCACAACGATTTCTTTCCCTGCGAGTGCAGCGTCGAGAGCTTCCCTCACGTAGTTGGTTGCCTTCCCGATATCGTCCTTGTTGGACGAGGCGATGTTGTCAATGCCGCCCGCGTAGACGAGCACTCCTTCGGGATTGACGATGTACATGTGCGGTGTGGTCTTGGCTTCGTACGTCTTGCCAACAGTCCCTTCAGCATCAACGAGGTAGGCGGTTGCTGAGGTTTGTTTGTACTTGATGCGGTCGATGAGCTCATCCCCTTCAAAGTAACCTTGCTTGCCTGGCGCCGAGGAACACACCGAGAGCCACACAATGCCCTTGCCGGTGTAGGACTTCTGTAGACTTTGCATGTTTCCACTATCGTAATGCTTGCGCACAAATGGACAGCCGAAGTTAACCCACTCCAGTACAACCCACTTGCCTTTGAAGTCGGAAAGCGAGTGTGGTTTGCCATTGCTATCCGTGAGCGTAAAGTCTGGGGCCGGTTGATCTACTCGTGCATTCTTGTCCGTAGCTGTAATGGGTGCTGCTGTCACCAGAACCATAAGCATGAGAAGTACAAGATGAGCCACCTTCATAGTAACCTCACTTCAATATAACGAACTATTCTCCGTTCAGCAAGAATCGGGTGGTTTTGAAGTTCTGGTAACTGCATATTGTTCCTATGGCATACTCGGACTACGATCGCATAGAGCGGGCAATCAGTTTTCTGGAGGAGAACTTTCGCAATCAACCTGAGCTGAAGGAGGTTGCCCGGCATTTGGGCTTGAGTGAGTTTCACTTTCAAAGGATGTTTACCCGGTGGGCGGGTGTGAGTCCGAAGCGGTTCCTGCAATTCATGACGATTGGCTACGCCAAGCACCTGCTGGACGAATCGCGCAGTGTGCTGGATGCAACGTTCGAAACCGGGCTGTCGAGTCCATCCCGCCTGCACGACTTGTTCGTGAACATCGAAGCGATGACGCCAGGCGAGTACAAGGAACGTGCGGCACAACTCCAGATCGTGTACGGCTTTCATTCCACACCGTTCGGAGAGGCAGTGCTTGCCGTGACCGACCGCGGGATCTGTGGAATGAGTTTTCTCATCCACAACAGAAAACACGCAGTTGAGGAACTAAAGCTGAAGTGGGAGGGCGCACGGCTTCGGGAAGACAGCCGGGTGACGCAACGAGTTCTCGATCGGATTTTTTCTGGAAGAAAGAATGCCGGACAACTGAATCTGCTTGTGAAGGGGACGAACTTCCAGGTGAAGGTATGGGAAGCGTTACTGAGAATTCCTGAAGGGCGTGTGTGTTCATACAACGAACTCGCAGAACAGGTTGGTATGCCTTCCGCATCGCGGGCCGTGGGGAATGCCGTTTCCCATAATCCGATTGCCTATTTGATCCCTTGTCATCGAGTAATCAAGAAGATGGGGGCGTTCGGCAACTATCGGTGGGGAACAACCCGCAAGAAAGCGATGTTGTTGTGGGAGTCGGGTCGCACCGCGGAAAGGGCAGCATAGAGCCACCATGAATCACTTCTCAATTCAGTACGTATAATCCAGCAGACTCATTCAGGAGAATTCACTCAACGAGGTAAGTATGGAACCGGTCAGCACCCAGCAAGCGCCAGTGGTGAATGCAGTACGAGACGGTGCCCTGCATGCACAGCTTCTTGCACGTCGTAAACTTTTACAGTCATCGATCTCCGATGTACGGAATGGGGATCAGCTTGTTCATCTCATGCATGAGGTTGACGCCGCACTTGAGCGTATGGATCACGGAACGTTTGGTATCTGCGAGACCTGTCATGACACAATTGAAAACGAACGCCTGCTTGTCGATCCGCTCTGTCGCAACTGCCTCGCTCATCTCTCCGAAGCTGAGCGGCGGGCGTTCGAGCGTGACCTGGACTTGGCGTATCAGGCTCAGCGTGGACTTCTCCCCAAACCCGATATCACTGTCGATGGATGGCAGGTGGCGTACCACTACGAACCTGCTGGCTCGGTGAATGGAGACTACTGTGACATCATCATATCTGAGAATGAGCCGGGATCGTTTTACTTCCTGATTGGGGATGTTACAGGAAAGGGAGTAGCGGCGTCGCTGCTCATGTCGCATCTTCACGCAACGTTCCGAAGTCTTGCTACTGCCAACCTCCCGGTGCATGAGCTGGTGAAACGAGCGAACAGGATTTTCTGCGAGGGAACCCTCACCACGCACTTTGCCACACTCATCTGCGGCAAGGCCAACAGGAATGGTGAAGTGGAGATATGCAATAGTGAAGAGTATCCCATCTACTGGATTGCCGCTCGGTCTTTTCTGTGATGGTGTGTTCGAATCCCACTTGATCCATCTCGAAGCAGGCGATCGGCTTGTGCTCTACACTGATGGTCTCTCAGAATCAAGGAGTGCGGTGGAAACGAGTCTATACGGCGACGAGAAGCTTGAAGCGTTGGCGAAACGGCAACACGGTATTGGTTCAAAGCAGCTTGTCAGCTCCTATGTTCAGGATGTAGTTGCATTTCGATCAGGCGCACCGCTTGTGGATGATCTGACGATCATGGCGGTCGGGAGAGAGAAATGAAATCGAGGAGGACATCGACGTGCTATCGCGTGATCTTCACCAACACTCTTCCTTTGACTCCACCTTTCAGAATCAGATCGATGTAGCTGTCGAGGCCTTCGAGTGTCACCTCGACAGCGAGCTGTTCCAGGTTTGTGAGTTTCCATTCCGCAGCCAGCTTCTTCCAGATCACGTGCCGGATATTCATTGGGGTGAATGCCGAGTTGATGCCGAGCAGCGCCACACCACGCAGGATGAACGGGTAGATGCTTGTGCGCAGATCGCCGGATGTCACATTCCCACAGCTTGCCACTGCGCCTTCGAGTTTTGTCTGCCGTATTGCACTGTCCAGTAACTCGCCGCCGACTGTGTCCACAACACCTGCCCAGCGACCGGGGAGAAGTTCTTTACCGCTCGTATCTCGCATATCCTCTCTTGACAGTACTTCCTTCGCCCCGATGTCGAAGAGGAACTGCTTTGCTTCCACTTTTCCGCTTACGGCGACCACATCGAAGCCAAGCTTTGCGAGGAGGGCGACGGCCATGCATCCAACGCCTCCAGTTGCTCCCGTTACAAGCACAGATCCCTTTTCAGGAGAGACACCGTGATATATCAGCTTGTACACTGAGATGCCTGCAGTGTAGCCTGCGGTTCCGTAGATCATGCTCTCGCGCAGCGAGAGAGTCGGCGGGCTCTTTACAATCCAGCTTCCCGGCACACGAACATACTCCGCAAATCCCCCGTCCGTATTTGAGCCGAGATCGTTTCCGGTAACAATGACTTCATCACCCGGCGAATACTCTGGGGTTGAGCTCTCCTCAACGGTGCCGGCAGCATCCACACCCGGCGTGTGAGGATATCTTCTGGTCACCCCTCTGTTACCTGTTGCCGAGAGGGCGTCTTTGTAGTTCAGCGATGAATAGTGCACCCGAACGAGCACGTCTCCCACAGGCAGATGGCTCAGCGGTTTCTGCGTAACCTGTCGGATGAACCGGTTGTCAGGTGTTTCGGTAACGACGAGCGCTTTGAATGTCTGTGGAAGCATGATGGTTGAGTGTGTGGAGCACAGTCCGAACTCCCCCCTCCAAACTACAGAGTGCGTTGTAGAATGTCAAGCAAACAAGCGCTTGACATTCAAGAGATTCCTCGTTAACCTTCTTCTGTTCCAATGACATTGAAAGGAGGAAGCAAATGCCTACCTACGAGTTCCAGTGTGCCGACTGCACGAAGACGTTTACCGCCCATTTTACGATGGAAGAGCATGAGCGAGGTATACTTCCTGCCTGCGAACATTGCGGAAGCAGGAACGTGAAGCAGTTGCTTGGCAGCTCGATGGTGATTACGTCGAAGAAAAGCTGAGTGAAAGAAGATGGGCGTGGCTGGATAGTGCGCCCTCCTACTTCTTCGTCACAAACCCCACGCCGCTGATGTTCCTGGTAACGTGCTTTGGATCGCCGTAGTAATGCACCGCGCCGGCGCCGGAGATGTTGACGACCAGCTCCTCAGTTGCGTACACATCGGCTTTGCCCGCGCCACTCATTGTTACGCGGGCATTGGCTGCGTGGAGATTCTCAGCCGACATTGACCCCACGCCGCTCGCCACAAAGGTCGCATACTCAACCTTCCCCTGGGCTTCCATACTGCCCGCTCCGCTTACGACAAGAGAAAGGCTCTCCGTGTCGACGTTTTCGATTTTGACCGAGGCCACGCCGGAGACCGATACTTGAGACACCTGAACAGCGGAGATTGAAATCACGATGTCTCTCTTGGGACTGATATCCTCATTCGGAT
>CAYHRX010000145.1:0-7884 GCA_964359075.1 uncultured Chitinophagales bacterium | reverse complement strand
CTTCCTTCACCTGGGTGACTTCTTCAAGCTCCATGACGAGAATACGGATGGTTTCAGGAACGTGGAGATCCAGACGACGGGCAAGCTGGAGAACCTCCGGCAATCCTGCTGAATGGGGAGATGTTGAGACGACCTGCTCGAAGCGATCCGGAGACAACTCAAGGATTGAACCTGGAGAGTACTCGGCGGTGACGATCCCATCGAGCAGGAGCACCTTCCGATAGCCTTCAACCAGCTCGAGCAGGTCGTATCCCGCAACCGACGCCTCCACGATGTCGACCGTGTTCCTGAACTCCGCTCGCAACTGGCGGGCAGCAATCAACCCAAGTGCATCGTCACCGACCCCGACAAAGTCGGGGCAGAGTGCGAGAACAAGGATATGCTTGTGGGGAGCGCTCATCGGAAGCCTCTCTGCGTTGCCCGATGCACCGCGTCGCCAAACTCCCGCATAAACCTGATGTCATCGTCCGCCAGCGGACCCTGACGGAATGCGGCAAGACACACGTTGACGTTGGAGTTGGAGAGAACGAACCGGTAGCACTCGCCCGCTGTCGGCACACGACCATTGTTCGGCCAGGTGCGCGGCCGTCTGAGCAAGTACGTCCATCGGGTGGCAGTGAATGGGAAGATATCTTCTTCAGCTCCGCGATGAGCAGCATTGTAGCGCGCCACGAGCACATCGAGCGCTCCTTCTGACACAAGCTGACCGGCAAACTCCCGGTCGTGACATGACATGCCGATCGCCTGAACCTTGCCTTCATCACGAAAGCCGTAGAACTCATCCCGCACGTCTTCGACGAACTCTCTCCTCTTCGTGCCTAACTGTCGGAGCCGTTTCTCCAGACTGCGGCGGAGATTCGGATGTCCCCAGAGGAGGTTGTATGCACCGGTGACAACATAGTACTTCTGCCTGTCTCGCTTGAGCACATCGCGCAACACAGACGATGCCTTCATCTACGGCCTTGTAGACGGTCTTCTTGCCAGGCCAGTACGACGCGGAGAGACCGAGCACAAGGGGCAACACAAAAGTGAGAATCCCGCCGGGGAGAGGCGGGATTCTCGCATACAACCGCAGAAGCAACTGACATCATCCCGCCAGAAAGTGGGCGGGACTCGGAATGTCAGGCACCGTCACTTGAGCATCAGCATCTTCTTAATGCTCATGAACGTCTCGCTGCCGTCCACCGGTTTGGCTTCGATGCGGTAGAAGTACACACCGGATGCGACTGATGTACCGAAGTCGTTCCGGCCATTCCACAGCACGTTATAGAAGCCAATGTTCTGCAC
Source organism: uncultured Chitinophagales bacterium (assembly GCA_964359075.1). GTDB lineage: Bacteria > Bacteroidota > Ignavibacteria > UBA10030 > UBA6906 > UBA11986. Next base: position 6,597 of record CAYHRX010000145.1, on the reverse strand, counting down.
TTCATCCTTAAGCGCCACCACTCGCTGTCCAAGGATGTTGTAGATCGCCAGCGTGACCCTAGCATCCTTCGGGAGTGAGTAGCGCAGCGTTGTCGTCGGGTTGAAGGGGTTCGGGTAGTTCTGCTCCAGGGCAAATGTCAGCGGAACACCAGCCACCTCACCTTCATCCACTCCTGTTAACCCTCCGTAGAACGCACCGATGCCACCAGTGCCACTAACAACCCAGCCTCGAATATTCGACCCGCTGGCGGCAAAGCTGCAATGCCACAACGTGGTGCCAATTGTGCCTGTCCAAGAGAGGCTCCATGTTGCGCCGCGATCCGTGCTGCGATACACGTTCCCTCCTCTTGTGGCAAAGAAGTCCAATCCCGATCCCGACATCGCGTAGCTTGCCCCTGAGCCGGGAAGCGTTACGGATGTCCACGTCACGCCGCCGTCGGTCGTTCGTGCTGCCGTGCCGTTGTTGGCACTCACAGCTCCGTACTGCGTGTTGTTGAACGCAATGCCGGCAGTGAATGTTGCTGTAGACGGCCACGTGGGGGATGTCCATGTCGCTCCGGCATCGGTAGAACGATAGATCTTCGGAGGTGAACTGTTGGATGGGAACCAGATATGAGTTGTTCCAAACGTGGCAAGACCATTGTTCGACCCGGCCTCGCCGCCTACCTGGGTCGGCTCTGTAGCAATGCGTGCCCACGTCGCACCGCCGTTGGTTGTTCTCAAGATCGTCCATTTTGTTGCGACCGGGTCACCGAGTGCGATACCATTGTTAGCATCATACATCTTGATGGCATCGATGAACCCACCAGCCTGGACGAACACGGTATCCCACGTTCCACCGCCATTCGTGGTCCTGAAGATGTAGGTTGCTGAAGGAGATGTCGTGGCGAACGCCGTATTGGCATCCAGTGCATCGACGGCGTAGACAGCAGCTGTGCCTATCCTGCCACCACCGACTGACGTCCAAGTCGTTCCGTTGTTCGTCGTGCGGAGCACTCGACCACCTGCACCGCCAGCCCATGCAACGTTCTGACTAACCGCCTTGACGCTGTATAAGGCAGTGGTAATGCCAGAGGTCTGTGTCACCCAACCGAGTGTTGGCAGAAAACTCGCTTCACCATGGAACTGGAATGGGAAATCCTGTGCCGAGTCTGGTGCAGCTGCAGGGTTGCCAGCATCAACTGCGTCGATCCAGCCTGTACCTGTCCTCTGGCGGCCATTCCACGCCGCATTTCCGCGGCGGCCAACAATGGTAACTGTTGGAGCAAAATGAGCTCCGCTCGCCGTAATCTGAGTCTGCCAATCGAGCCAGTACGTTCCGGGACCGAGTGTAACGCCGCCCATGTTTGCAGTATTCCTGAACATCGGTCGCGTGGTTCCAGGTACCGATCCCGGAGGCGGATATCTTGAATTGAATATTCTGTAGTACGTAGAGAAGACAGATGTCGTCAACCGGTTCAATGTATCGCCTGCTACTACAACTGCACCCGGATCGCCGGGACGACCGTTCCAGATCTGCGCGTTAAGCGCTATGAACGGTGAGATTGATGGAGTAGAGCCGGTTTGATACGCATAAGTCCAGACGCTATCAATGCGCCAGGATTGGCCCGCGGGAACGACGAAGTTATCCGCAAGTCTGAACCGCGTTGTTGTTGTAATACCTCCCGAGAAGCCGGCGACAGTATTGGATTGCGTGGTGTCGCCTGCCGGGTTCTGCACTTCACTCCATGTCGTACCCGCAGGCGCCACAGTACCTCTCTTCGCCAGAGCACCCGTCGAGAGAGGCCCATTGTCATAGAGCGCCACGACAGGTGGTGATATTGTAAATGCGACAGTCCCAGTGTCATTGGATCGAGCCGCATCGGAGGCAAGCAACGTCCATGCCCTCACCGTATGGTTTCCAATGGGAACGTTATTCCACTGGAACGAGAATGTGTCGAGTCCAGCAACTGTCAGCGGTCGTGTGTTGTTCAGCGTCGCCTGCACCACGCCATCGGCCGACCACCTGACCTGGTACGTCGTTTCCGGAATTGTGCCATAGTTCCTGACAATCGCTCTAAAACGCGCAGTGTCCGCGAGAATCGTCAACGTTAGATCAAGGGATGGCGGACTTGCCATGCTTGAACCGGCCGACGGAGCGTAAATGTCTGACGCGGGTGGTGCAACGTCAGCTGATGCGTCCGGGCTTACCAGGGGGATATTCTCCCCGAGGTTGTCCGTTTCGCTTGAGCTTGGCGGGGCCGGAGCGTCAAGGCTCGTCAAGCGCGTGAGCGATGTTACTCCAATGTCATGCGTCGGCCAGGAGTATTCATGGACACCGCGGGCAGTCGCAGGAGATGTTGTAGCGTTCCCTGCGTACAACGTGCTTTCAACCTGCGTCTTGGCCACTAGAGCGCGGACAGAGTGCGAGTTCAACATGGTGCCGCTGTTGAAGTCTACCCAGTTGTTGCCACCATTGACAGTGCGCCACACACCGCGTGATGTCGCACCGCCGCCATCAAGTCCAACAAAGAACTCAGTAGACGAACCGGGCCTGATCAGACACGATCTGAGCAGAGTTCCTGCGGTGGCGGGAAGTCCGTTGTGTCTCTTCACCCACAGTGCACCACCGTTGGTCGTGAGAAACGCTCCGCCGGCAGTATCATTGACAAAAAGGGCAGCGAGAACGACGTTGGTATCCGCTGTACTGATGCTGAACGCCCTTACCGGATCTACATTCGTCGTAAGCTGAGGCAAACCGTTCGAAACATCTACCCACGTGTTGCCTCCATTCACACTTTTGTAGATTTTTGAGGGGAGAGCGGGCGTAGTCGTGAACGATGTACCCGCGTAGATGGTGTTGCCGTTGAATGGGTTTACTTCCACGCAAAGGAACCTTTTGTTCACCCCAATGCCAAGCGTATCGGCAAGCCAGTTGGCACCTCTATCAGTAGTTCTGTACAAGCCGATCGTTGGATTAGCCACTACACCATCGAATACAGCAGCGAAGGCGATGCTCGGATTTGTGGGGTTGATCGAGATCCCCTGAATACCTCTGTTGTCGATGATACCAGTACTTGCGAAGGTCCAATTCGCCCCAGCATCAGTGGTCACGTAGATGCCGCTGTTTGCTCCGCCATTCTGGTCAGTTCCCGCGTACAGGACGTTAGGGTTCGACCGGCAGATCGCCAGGGCTTGTACCTTGACGTAGGTGAGACCTGTGTTCACCGCAAACCAACTGACACCTGCGTTCGTCGTCTTGTACACGCCAGAGTCCAAGCCTGCCGAATAGATGATGGCAGGAGTGGCAGGATTGATTGCCATCGCGAAGACACGTCCACCGTTACTCAGGTTCTGTGTCCACGTGAGCTGTCCATCCTGTGCGTGTACGAGCTGAACGCCGACAAGGACACAACACGCGACCAACAAAAAAAAGTAGTTCCGTTTGTTCATGATGACTCCTCTCGTTATGTGATGGATGATTTGGAAAGCAACTACCGCTTTTTCTCAAAGACTACGACACCGCTCCGGCCGGGAAGAAGAATCCGGTTGCGCGTAACTCGACGATAGTAATCAGTGTTGTTTGAAGGTGTTTGAAATGCCCTTCGATAATTGCAGCGTGAAGGTGAAGGGTGAGTACAACGGAACCTGATGCCTGTGCCAAATATAGCCAAAGTCAATTACCATGTCAAGCCTCTTCTGCACGAAACATAAGATTCTTGCTTCGTCGGAACATTTTGGACTTTGACTATCTTGTTTGAAAATCGTATACTTTGCCCAAGGAAGCAGCACCCGCCAAGATGCCCAAACCCCTTATATATCGCCTTGTTGCCCTCGTTCTAGCCACCAACTATTTTGCATTCCAGGTCGAATTGTTCGAGGAGGAGTACGAGGCAAACCACAGGCAGGTCTCCAGAAATTCCTCTGTTTCCTCACCCTCCCTTACATGGGAGTCGTTTGACAAGGAGAACGCTCCGCAACCGTTTATCATTGATGCGGAAATCGTCATTGAGTGCCTGTTGCGCAATCTGGCTGCACCGGCATCCGAAATCCCGCCGTACGTTTCTTTCGAACCGGTTCGCGACAAATCCCCGCCACCCGTTCTCACCTACATTTTAGCCTGACCGCATAGCATCGGTGCGTGTTCTGCTTTCGACCGCCAGAGCGCTCCGCTGCAAGGGAAGCGCGCCGGAGCGAAGGCGGCAGCATGAATCCAGGAATCAAGGAGAACGGCCATGTCAAGATCATTCATCTTTGCGCTGGTTCCTTTGCTCATGTGCCTCTCCGATCTCTCACGAGGACAAGTAGAGACATCTGAGCAAAAGGATACTATCAGAACATATCAGATCGATGAAGTAGTTGTCAGTGGAACGCGGACAGCAAAACGAATCATCGACGTCCCGTACCCGATCAATAGAATAGATGAGAAGCAGTACAAGTTCGAGAGGAAAGTTGCAGTTGATGATGTGCTGGGGTTGGTACCGGGACTCTTTCTTCAGAGCCGGTACGGCAACCACGATGTTAGGATCTCGATTCGGGGTTTCGGCAGCCGGTCGAACTCCGGCATCCGCGGCGTCAGAATTCTGCTCGACGGAATACCGGAGTCCGAGCCCGATGGACAGACAAGAATCGAAGCGATCGACTTCCAGTCCATCGGCTCCATCGAAGTCGTAAAAGGGAACTCATCGTCGCTGTACACGAACGCACCCGGCGGCGTCATCAATTTCATCAACGACATCAACTTCTTGAAGACGTTCGGTGTGGCTTTCAATCAGTTCGGTTCGTTTGATCTCAGGAGCAACGGGTTCAAGACGGGAATCCGAACCGAAAAGTACGGCTTCCTCCTCACGTACAACTATCACCATGCACAAGGATACCGCCCGAACAACGAAGACTACTGGCACATCGTGAACACTGTGCTGGAGACTTCACCCGGCGATCTCTCGCATCTGTACGTGTACGGGTATTTTGTCGACGGCCTCATCAGGCTGCCCGGCTCACTCACAAAGGCGCAGTTTGATGCGGACCCTTTTCAGCCGAACGCGAAGGATGTTGGTCGCGACACAAGGAGGATCACGGCCAAAGGGAGGGTCGCAGTCAGGTTCCACACGTTCCTTGAAGAGGAGCAGACGAACGAGATCGACTTGACTCTGTATGGAACCTCCAAGTACTTCGAGAGGACCGCGAGCAATTACCGCATCATTGGTCGGGATGGATTCGGCGCCACTGCACGGTTCGTCACCCGCGCGGAGTTGTTCGGAAGGCCGAACGAGTTCACCATGGGCACCGACCTCTTCTACCAGAGCGGACCGGTGGAAACGTACCAGAACATCGGCGGCAAGAAGGGCGACCGACTGGATAAGCTGATCGACGAGACGATCGGCAACACCGGATTCTACATTCAGAACACGTTCAACCTGATCCGGGGAAAGTTGGATCTGCTCCTCAGCGGCCGATACGATAAAGTGTTGTTCGACAGCCGGAACCTCCTGGCCGAAGTACAAAACGATGCAAGACGGTTCGAGGACTTCACCCCGAAGGCTGCGCTGAATTTCAAACTTACTCCCACGATAGCGGCATTCACCTCGTACGGGCTGAGTTTTGACAGCCCGGCGGCAAATGAACTTGATAACCCAAAGACCACAAGCTCATCAACCGCGAGCTTGTTGAATCCCGATTTGAAGCCGCAGCAGTCGAAGAACTTTGAGCTTGGAGTCAAAGGGAACGTCGTGACACCTGAGGAAGGCCTGCCCCACAGCCTATTTTTCGAGGCAACGTTCTTCAACACCATCATCGATGATGAGATTGTCCCGTTCGAGCTGGCCCCCGGCGATGTGTTCTTTCGGAACTCAGCCCGTACCCGCCGCACAGGTCTTGAGCTCGGAGCAAACATCGAGATTGTGAAAGGTCTGAAGCTGAAAGCCTCGTACACGTTCTCGGACTTCAAATACAAAGAGTACATCACGAGGACGATCGTTGATAGCATGGGTAATGAGGTTGTGAGAGACCTGGACTTCAGCAACAATGTTGTGCCAAGCGTTCCGAAGCATAACCTCGGACTCGCGCTCTCGCATGAGCAGGAGTTGGCGGAGAAGGTCACAGGCTTCATCAAGCTCAGCTACACGAACATCAGCGGGATGTACACTGACGACGGAAACAGCGAACGAACAACGGGCTACCAGTTGGTGAATGCCACAGTCGGACTTGACGTTGTGCTGGACCGGTTCGACCTGTTGATCTCCGCCGGTGCCAACAACATTGCGAACAAGACGTACGTCGCGTTCATCAACATCAACTCCACGAACAAGCAGTTCTATGAAGCAGGCGAGCCAAGAAACTACTTTGTCGGAATAAACCTCGGATATGCATTGTAAGTCCGGGCAACCTTGCCTGACGGCCGGGATATGTCTCAGACGCGCGGTGGGCACATCAAAGAAAGGACATCCATCATGAATCGACACCGACCACATACAATCATCATTTCGCTCGCGCTGGGCGTTTTCTTCCTTCTTGATCTCTCCGCTGCGGGAGCCCGGCGCCACACCGAGCAGCCACACCTCGTGGTGTTCCCAAACTTCAGGATCTCCCCGAGCCACTTCAACCAGACTGAAGTATCTA
>CAYHRX010000144.1:0-7901 GCA_964359075.1 uncultured Chitinophagales bacterium | reverse complement strand
TCATGCGCTTCGTATGCCAGCTTGATGACATCTGCGCCGGTGGCATGGAGTGCTTTGTAAATCCGGCTGATGTCGAAGAGCGTCCCATCCAGAAGATGGTGAGATACGATGACACGAGTCTCTTCCTTCCGCCGGATGAACTCCTTAATCACGCGAGGGCTGGTGTTCAGCTCGATGTCGACGTAGGTTGCCCCGAACACCGACGCAAGATCCAGGATGCCGATGCGCTCACGTTCGGAACCGGCAAACTTCCCTCCCTCCCACACGGGTCGGCATGTTGCAATGGTCGGCTTACGCGTCGAAGCAACAAGTCGAGCAATGTTAGGCTTCGTCATAAGATCAAGGCGAAACTCGAACATGTCCGCGTATGGTGAAGAGCCGGCTACCTGCACCAGCGCCTCCTGCATTGACGGGCCAACAATTGAGACGATAATCATGCCGCCCTACTTGTTCTTTATGCTCAACACCATGTACACCGCAATGCTGCCGAAGATGAGCACGAGCGAAGTCGGCAGAAAGAAAGTGCCGAGACCTTCGGACTCTCCATGCGCAACCTGGATCGTCCCCCACACAATGTACGTGAAGAGGACAACAATTTCAGCCTTCAGTATGGTCAGACATGTCCGGCCGAGCAAGTACTGCAACTCAGCGTTCTTCACCGTGATGGGGACGAGGTAGTTGTAGCGATGTGGGAAGCGGCTCAGTGCAGTTAGGACAATGTAGATGGTTACAGAGACGCCCGGCAGTATGAGCAAGATATACTTCGATCCCCACGAATCCGGCGCGCCTGATGGGCCGAAGTGTATGGGAACGGTATCAGGCAAATCAGCCCAGTGGGCTAACAGCAAGAAGATTTGAAGAAGCAGCGCCGCCGCAGCGATGACCTCGAACGTGCGCTCCAAACCAGAACGACTCAGATCAAGGATGGGTCGCTGTTCACCTCCGTGGGTGACGGTATCCTCCATTATGCGTTTCCTTATGAAATGACTTCTTCGATGAAAGGCGTCGGCACGTCAACCCCAACGACAGAATATCCAATGCGTTTGAGCAACACGAACTTCGTGAACTCACCAACAGCCTTCTTGTCTGCCGCCAGAGCATCGAAGAACTTCGCTTTGCTCCTGAGTCGCGGGAACGATGTCCTCAACTTTAGAGCCTTCATGAGCTGGAGCAGTCTCTCCTGCTCACGCCGGGAGAGCAATCCCATCTCAACAGCGATCTTCGCCTCAGCAACCAGCCCGACTGCAACCGCCTCGCCATGACGCAAGGTGTAACCGAGCGCTACCTCCAGCGCATGGGCGATGGTGTGACCAAGATTCAGTGTTTTGCGCAGGCCGGCTTCACGTTCGTCCTTCTCAACGACCTCGGCCTTAAGTCGAATGGAGCGAGAGATGACTTCCGTGAGCACCTGCTTGTCCTTCCTGTTGATGCGGGAAGCATTCTTCTCAAGGAAGCGGAAGAACGACGCATCCAACGCCGCAGCTATCTTCACGACTTCGGCAAGGCCGCTCCTGAATTCACCAAGGGGCAGCGTGCGGAGAACTTCGGGATCGATATAGACTGCCGAGGGATGATAAAACGCGCCGATCAGGTTCTTCCCCAGCGGATGGTTAATTCCGACCTTCCCTCCAACGCTGCTATCCACCTGAGCAAGAAGTGTCGTGGGAACCTGGATGTACCGTACGCCTCTCAACACAGTCGCAGCAACATAGCCTGCAACATCACCGACGACTCCGCCACCGAGTGCAACAATCAGATCGTCGCGACGGATACCATGCTCCAACAGTTGAGTGTGGAGCGTATTGATAACATCCGCATCCTTCGACGCTTCACCCGCGGGAAAATCGATCAACCAGGCATCGACGTTCTTGAGCAGCAGTTCACGCAGCAACCGACGGCCGTAGAGTTTCTTGACGGTGGAGTCGGTGATGATAAAAACTTGAGAGCCCCTCCACTTTCTCGTCCACTCCAGCGGGAGAGTGTTCCACAGCCCGGCACCAATCCGGATCATGTAAGACCTCTCAACATCCTTTGGCAACGAAACAGTTATCATCTGCTAGTGGTGAACACGAATGAGTACGGTGCTTGAAGGCTGGCCCCGGATTTCGACCGCAGGGTCGTTCCGATTGTCACAGTATACATAGTGTTAGCATCCAATTGGGGGCTGGGTACGGCATTGATTCGCGCCGAGCCCTCATACATCGAAAATCGTAGGTTTGCCTGAGGGCTGATGCTGAAGCTGGATCGGATCGTGGACGTGTCTAGAACGGCAGTCATGTCCACTGAAATGGTGGACTCTCGGCTGACGTTCAGGGCGCCGTAGTCTGGATTGGTGTACTCGACCTCAAACGGGCTCGTGGTGAACGTCACGGTAGCCGGCGATTGGAGTGCAGTTCCATCGTGCGCCCGGAGCGCAGTTGACAATGTCAGTGTGTAGGTAGTCGATGGCGCAAGACCGAAGCTTGGATTGATGTAAATGTCATGGCCGTATGAACGGATTCGACAGGAAAGCGGAGGCACAATGCTGAGTGCCTGTCGAACAGTGCCCGTGTCGGCTGGAGCTGTCAGCTTGATGTAAGGACTGGACATTGGCCACACCTGTGTTGCTCCATTCGGAGGAAAAGTCGATCTGACAGCAAAGGCCGTAATGGCGAAGGAAGAAGAATACGACCTGTCAATTGGATTCCCGTATCTGTCTCTCGCGGTTCCAAGAACAGTCGCCGTACATGCCGTGTTGAACGGCACTGCTGTGGCCGAAGTGAAAGTGGCAACAGTCGAATCGTATCGGTTGAGTCTCCACCTCCCCGCTACGCTTGGAGAAAGTTGCAATGACCCGAACACAAGTGCCTCGATGTACGTATTGAAACTCACTCTGATTGAAAGGGACTGAGTTGCATCGGTGCTGCCGTTCTTCGGAGTGATATCGACGACCCGGAACTGCGGCTCTGGTGTGAAGCTGAATTGGTAGCGTTGCGTGAGATGATTCCCATTGATATCCTCGATCAAAGTGCCAAGAACAACCGTGTACGTCCCGCGAACCCGGTAGGGCATCCACCAACCCCCGATGGAATCGTGTATCATGAACTCAAGTACGTTGTCATAGAGTTCCGACTTCACACCTGTCGGCCGGGACACATACGGAAGAATGTACCGTTGAAACAATCGCACAGCCACTGGCCTGTCAAACCCTTGACAGACCACAGTCCGCGATGTGAATGAGGATTTCGCCATATACTTGTTGAACCGGATAACGAAATGCGGCTTGGTGTAGCTTTCGAATGGCGTGAAGAGATTGAATGGGCCAATAGCGTTGCTCGCCGGTTGCGTAAACAGTACCTGTGGTAAGATGTTCGGGTTTGTCAGATCATCGGGTGTCCCTGGGGGGCCGGGCGGCCCCGCTGGACCAGTAGGCCCCTCTTTTGTACAACCGGCAAACATGCCGACAACAAACCAAAGAGTAACTGCTCCAAGAATGAAAGCAAGAATCCAGAGAACACTGAATCGTTTCATGTTCCTCCCTCCTTATCTAGCAACAGTGAGGTGCGACTGGATGAGAAATGAACAGCCGCGGCTGATGTGGTATGAAGCTTCCTGACGAAATCTACAAAACCAATGCTTCGATAGCAAGGAGCCAACGCTCTTGGAACTACAGGCATTCTTTTGTATCTTCTTCCCGTTCGTCTTGCGATTCACCCGGTCTTGCCTTCTGTATCTGCCTCCTCATCCACCTCCTGAGTGTGGCACTGCAGCACAAGCGGAGTCAATCCAACGTTTCGTCTACATGGAGGAGTTATGAGTCCTGATATCCAGAGAGTGCGTCACTTCTGCTCGCTGTTGCTCGTCGCCGTGCTTCTCGCAACCGCATCAACAATCGGCCGGGCACAGAAGCTCGACATGAGCAAGTTCGAGAACATGAAACCCCGCAGCATTGGTCCGGCAGGAATGAGCGGACGCGTGACAGCAATTGCAGTTGTGCGCAAGAACCCGAACATCATCTACCTCGGTAGTGCGTCGGGAGGGTTGTGGAAGTCCATGAGCGGTGGAGTGCGGTGGGAGCCGGTGTTCGACACGATGGCCGTCGCATCCATCGGTGCAATCGCCATCGACCAGAGCAACCCCGATGTCATCTGGGTCGGGACGGGCGAAGGCAACCCGCGCAACAGTCAGACAAGCGGCAACGGCGTCTACAAGAGCCTGGACGGTGGGAGAACGTGGACACATCTCGGCCTCGAGAGGACACGCAATATCCATCGCCTCATCCTCGATCCGGCAAACTCAAATGTCGTGTATGTTGCGGCAATCGGGACAGCCTTCGGCGAAACTCAGGACCGTGGTGTGTTCAAGACGACCGACGGTGGAGCAACGTGGCAGAAGGTATTGTACGTGGATGAGAAGACTGGATGTGCCGACCTCGTGATGGATGCGAACAACTCAAACAAACTCATCGCTGCCATGTGGCAGTACCGTCGCTGGCCGTGGTTCTTCAAGTCGGGCGGACCTGGCTCGGGCATGTACATGACATTTGACGGCGGCAAGACCTGGAAGAAACGCACCGACGAAGACGGCCTGCCGAAAGGAGACCTTGGTCGCATCGGACTCGGGATTGCTGCGAGCGACCCCAATCGCGTCTATGCTTTGATTGAGTCGAAGAAGAACGCTCTCTACCGTTCCGACGACGGCGGGTTCAAGTGGAAGAAGATCGCCGACTCGAACATCGGCAACCGTCCCTTCTACTACGGTGAGATCCATGTCGATCCAACGAATGAGAATCGCGTGTACAACCTCTTCAGCGAGGTCACTGTCAGCATCGATGGCGGCAAGACGTTCGAGACTCTCGTCGGCTGGTCGAGCATCCACGGCGACCATCATGCGTTGTATGTTCATCCTGATGACTCGAACTTCATGATCGACGGCAACGATGGCGGCGGCGCAATATCGTATGACCGCGGCAAGACGTGGAGGTTCATCGCCAATCTGCCGCTGGGACAATTCTATCACATCAGTGTGGATACGCAGACGCCCTACAACGTGTACGGCGGCTTGCAGGATAACGGCTCGTGGCGTGGTCCGGCCTACGCTTATCAGTGGAGCGGCTTGAGGAATTCACAATGGGAGAATGTTGGCTGGGGCGACGGCTTTGATGTTGTGCCCGATCGCAGCGACCCGCGCTACTGCTACTCCATGTCGCAGGGTGGCAATCTCAATCGGATGGATATGCAGACCGGTGACAGCCGTTTTGTCCGTCCGATCCATCCACAAAACATCAAGCTACGCTTCAACTGGAATGCCGGCATCGCCGCCGATCCATTCAGTCCAACTACTATCTACTACGGTAGCCAGTTCGTCCACAAGAGCACGAACCGCGGCGGCACCTGGGAGACGATCTCTGCTGATCTGACGACCAACGACACTGCCAAACAGAAGCAGCTCGAAAGCGGCGGACTCACATACGACGTTACGACTGCCGAGAACCACTGCACCATCATCACCATTGCTCCAAGTCCGATCCAGCAAGGAGTGATTTGGGTGGGGACAGACGACGGCAACGTTCAAGTCACGACGAATGGCGGCATGACATGGACGAATGTTGTGCGCAACATGAAAGGTGTTCCGGAGAGTACGTGGGTTCCGCAGATTCAGGCGTCAACGTACGCAGCGGGCGAGGCGTTTGTTGTGTTCGACAACCACAGAAGGAACGACTGGACGCCGTATGTGTATCGCACGAAGGACTTCGGCAAGACATGGACCCGCCTCGTTGACGACAAGGATGTCTGGGGATATGCGCTCTGTATGGTGCAAGACCCTGTCGAACCAAAACTTATGTTCGTCGGGACGGAGTTCGGTCTTTACGCAAGCATCGACGGCGGGGAGAGCTGGACGAAGTGGAAGCACGGGTTCCCCACGGTCTCCACAATGGACATGACGATCCACCCAAAGGAACACGACCTGGTCATCGGGACCTTTGGCCGCGCAGTGCACGTGCTGGATGACATTCATCCGCTGCGCGAGATCGTACGTCGCGGCACCAGTGTACTCGACGAGCCGCTGCATCTGTTTGCGATCCCTGACGCAGTGCTATCGCAAATGCGGGGGATGGTCGGGGGCATGTTTGGCCCGGGTGACGGTGAATTCAACGGCGAGAACAGGCCGTACGGTGCACGCATCTCATTCGTCATCAACCCTCCGGACACTGCGAAGAACAAGAAAGACGACAAGAAGAAGGCTGATGCACCAAAGGACAGCGTCACCGGATCTCCTGATAGCGTGAAGATGGAAGTGCTGAGAATGGACGGTGAACTTCTTCGGACGCTGAGAGTTCACGTGAAGAAAGGGATCAACCGCACTACTTGGGGATTGGATCGCAAGGTCGAGCGCATGCCCTCCCGTCCGAAACCTGAACCGGGTGCATCCGAGCAGGGCGGCTGGACCGTGCTGCCTGGAACATACAAGGTCCGGCTGACCTACGGCAAGCATGCCGATTCCACCACCGTGACCGTGAAAGCCGATCCGCGACTTCCGTTCACCGAGCAGGAGATGATTGCAAACGTAGCCTTCTTTGATACAATCTATCAGCGCGTCCACATCGCAACCGATGCTGCTGACCGGCTGCGCGCCGCAAAGAAAACAACCGAGCAGATCGCCGGTATCCTCAAGGAGCGATCCGACTCAACGGCGAAGAAGGTCAAGGACCTCGGCACTGCGCTGCAGGATTCCATCAAGACGCTTAACGAGATGATTGACGACCGCGAGGTGCAGGGCATCCGCAGCGATCCCACGCTGTTGGAGAGCAGACTGTACTCCGCCATGTCGTACGCAGGCTCCTCGTGGTATCCTCCCGGCGAGTCCGAGCGCACCGCATTGCGCCACGCGATGGAAAGCTTGAAGAAACTGGCCGACGCGATCAACACGTTCTTCGAACGCGACTGGCTGAAGTACAAGGACGCCGTTGACGCGGCGAACATCAACTTCTTTGAGCCGTATGCACCAATAAAGGTTGGCAACTAGCCTGCCATCCATATTTCCCCTCCTCTTTTTGAGGAGGGGACTAAGGGGTGGTCACACTGAATGCACAAACACGACGTTCGCTCACTCTTCGATTCGATAGCGCACCGCTACGACCTGCTCAATCACTTGTTGAGTGGCGGAATTGATCTCTATTGGCGGAGGCGAGCGGTTGAACATCTGCGAGAACTTCGGCCAAAACGTATCCTCGATGTCGCGACCGGTACTGCAGACTTCGCTGTTGCAACGATGAGGTTGAGGCCGAAAGAAGTGATTGGTGTTGACATTGCCGAAGAGATGCTAAGCCTGGGGCGGTTGAAGCTGAAGAAGAAGGGACTCGACTCCACAGTCACGCTGCTCACAGGAGAGGCTGAGAAGCTGCAGTTCGAGACGGGTTCCTTTGATGCAACTATCGTCGCCTTCGGTGCGCGGAACTTTGAGGACCTGCAAAAAGGACTGGCAGAGATGCACAGGGTGCTCCGTCCCGGCGGGATGATTGTTGTGCTTGAATTCTCCAAGCCGCGACATTTTCCATTCCGCCAACTCTACTTCTTATACTTCCGGAGGGTTCTGCCGCTGGTCGGTCGTTTGGTCTCGAAGAGCAAGGAGGCATACACGTACCTCCCCGACACTGTGATGAAGTTCCCTGAGGGAAGCAACTTCCTCTCCATTCTGAACAGAGTGGGCTTCAGCAACACGTCGGAAGAGCGCCTCACATTCGGTATCGTGTCAATCTACACTGGGACCAAATGACTCTGGACTCTAAAGACGCTTGACTCCATAGACTCACGAACTCTACAGACTCCATGAACTCTAATCCCGAGAGAATCATCCGCGTCGGCCACAGCCCCGATCCCGACGATGCATTCATGTTCTACGGCCTCGCCAGCGGCAAGGTG
>CAYHRX010000143.1:3085-7916 GCA_964359075.1 uncultured Chitinophagales bacterium | reverse complement strand
TTCGGCAGAAATCGCCTCGCAATGACCAGTGAAAGAGTTTTTCATCACCCTGCTATCATTGGCCCTTTGTGTTTCAAGGCCGGTAGTACCACATACCTCAGTTGCGATGGAACAGGTAGTATCTCGGCTCCTTCGTCTCCGTGAATTTGATCGCGGGGGCAGGAACATGGAACATATTGACTGTTCTTTCAATCAGCAACAGATCCTCATTCTCAGTATGGAACAACTCTTCCAGGTTCAGGTCGAAGCCAACGACAAGCTCGCGCTTCGTTACCTTATCGTCCACCCCAACACCAACAGCGATCTGCAAAAAGTCCGGCCAGTACGGCTCTACTGATGACGGAAGCAGTTTATCAATGTCACAAGTAAGCCAGTACGTGTGTGCGTCATAGTTGTCCGTAATGCGAACGGGGAGCTTGTATCCCTCGGGAGGCACATAACTCCATTTGATGTCGAAGTGTGTAAGGAAAGGCACCCGGGTCTGCAACCACCCGTATCCTATCCCGGCGAAGTTGAAGACGATATCCTGATAGTCAAAACCATAGGGGGTCACGCCATCGCCAACTTCAATTGCGAGAGCGAAGAACGCTGCAGCCCCAGCCGCCCACCAGTCAGCAGTCGATCGCTCGTAACCTCCCCAGAGCATTACATTCCGGAACGTATTGAAATAGAAATAAGAGGTATAGAAATGCCCAATCTTGTCGATGCCAAGAAAGTAACCGTTGAGCCAATTCTCTGTCTTGAAGTTGAATTCTCTCCCTGCGTCTCTCCACCATGTATCGTATGACCATATCAACGAAGTCACCAGAAGCCCACCGATCGCCACCGTTGAAACGACCTTCCTGCTCGTGAAGTCCGGCTTCAACTGGAACCCGTCTGTGACAAAAATAGAGTCCTGTGCGGAACTCAGTGAGACGCAGAACAACAACAGGACAATCACGACTGCTCTCATCATGCGTTCCTCACAAATCAATGAATGCTGACAGGAGGTTCAACGTCTCCCGGTTCAAATAGAACTGACCTCGGTCTTCGTATCCCATGCGTAGAGTGTATGCCAGGCGCAAACCATAGTTCAAGCGCGGCAACAGCTTACAACCCACCTGGAAGCTTCGAGTGCTTCCCCATCCGACTTCTTCCCTCACCTTGATGTCAATGGCACCGTACACCGAGACATATTCGTTCAGAGCAACAATGGCAAATTCGGTCCCCACCTGGAAGAGCCAGGGGACGTTCGGGACGGGGTTGGTACCATAACTGTAGTTACACCCCGCGTACACGTGCCCTTGTATCGCCTCAACATCGTAGGCCGCGGCAAGCGTAGCGTAGTCGTTCACATGCTGGATAGACCTTCGCCCGAGAAGCTCGATCGCATCGTCGGCAAAGTGACAGCTAATATGCCCAAGAGCAGTGCGCAGCGAGAGCTCTGAGAAACGGATGTCGATGGGTATATCCACTTTGTAGTCCATCGTGTACACAGTGATGTGCCCTGGGGTCTTGATCAATCGATTGAAGACTGTGACTGCAACACTCGCTTGCAGCTTTGCCTTCTCCAGGTTCAACTGCACCAACGGAACAGATCCACCTATCGCACCAATCCATTCCCTATTCTCAGTAATCCGCGAGATGGAGAGGCCGTGTGACAACCCATCGGCGGTAAATCTTGGAAAGATCTTTGACCCGGGAAAGACCTCGACGATTTGTTGAGGCTCTTGTGCATACACGCGGTGTAAGCTCACAAGCACACAGCAGAGGGTCACGAATACTTGAAAGCAGGTACGCACAGCATTCCTCTCATGAATGAAACTGAAGCGACTCAACAGCCGACTATCCACCGGCATTGACGGATGGCAGATTTCGGACAAACTTTCCAACGTGGGAAACAATGGCATCGAGGTCAATCATCTGAATGCACTCAAGATTGTAGGGACAAGTTTGCTTCCAGCACGGAGAGCATTCCAGCCCCACTGGAATCAGTTTCACTCCCCGGTC
The DNA here is from genome assembly GCA_964359075.1 of uncultured Chitinophagales bacterium. Classification (GTDB taxonomy): domain Bacteria; phylum Bacteroidota; class Ignavibacteria; order UBA10030; family UBA6906; genus UBA11986. The sequence continues at coordinate 5,927 of CAYHRX010000143.1, read as the reverse complement.
GTACAAATCAATCTCTGTCGAGCAGCTCACCCCGAACCACACGATGATCTGTTTCTTAAGACCGATGGCCGCATGCATCCCGAACGAGTCGCCGGAGATGATAAGATCGCACAGATTGATGTAGCACAATCCCCGCCGGACACCCTCGGTAGTCGGAGTGTTGAGCACTTTGTTGCCTGCTGCGCGGGCGATTTCGGCGTTCCTCTGGGTGTCCTCCGGACCCCCGACCAACACGATCCGAACGCCAGGCACCTGCGCCAGCCTGGCGATGAGCGTGACGTGCTGGTCGATCGTCATCTTCTTGTTGGGATACAACTCCGAACAACCGGTGTTGAAACCCACGATCAGATCGCCGTTATCCAAGCCGTTCTGCGTTTTGTACCGCCCACAAAACCGAGTCTCTTCCTCCGACAGCGCAAGCAAGTACTCATCCCGTCGGTAGGGCAGCTTGAACTGCTCACATTGTATCTGCTGGACGGTTTTCTCGTTTACGCGGAACTTCAGATGGTCATCCAATCCCAGACGATAGTTGTAGTGCGCCTCCTTGTTGAGCGGAACAATCTGACCATGCTTGTTCAATCCAAACCCGAGCTTCTGTTTTGCCCGGATGTTGTTAGTGAATGCGCACGAGCGCTGGGATTTATCCACGTTCAGGACCACATCAAACTCCATCTGTTGGAGCACAAGCCAGCTTTCGGGTTCCCACACATACATTCTATCAATGTGTTGGATGTTCTCGAGCAGGGCAGCGGAGTTCTTGAGCGTGATCCAGTAGACGGAACTGGCAGGATACTTCTTCTTGATGGCAGGAAGCAGACTTGTCGTGACGAGAACGTTCCCCATCGCATCAAGATTCACGATAAGGACCTTGGTGCCGATGGGATCCAGGTCAACACATTCCTGATGACAGCGTGTGTTTGGGAAACACGGCTTGTACCCGTTGAAATGCTTGCAGGCAGGGATGGTCAGCCGCTGGACACGCTTCGTTCCCTTCTTCGATGGGCGTTTCTTCATGGAGCGATGTTATTCTTCCTCAGGAGTTGCAGCACGCTTTCCTTCACTGAATCCACAGACAGCTCAAGCATGCACGGATGTCCGATGGGACATTTCGTGTAGTTACAACCAAGACAGTCCAATTCTTCTTTGCGTACTATGACGTGCTGACTCCCAAACGGCCCTTGCAACACAGGGCTCGTCGGACCGTAGATGCCAAGCACCGGTGTTCCGACAGCAGCGGCAATGTGCATTGGCCCGGAATCATTGCTAACGACACACGCGCATCTCTTCAATAGAGCTCCGAGTTGCTTCAGCGTTGTCGCCGGCGGAATGAAGGCTCTTCGTCTCATCAGCGAATGAACCTTTTCAACCTCGGGAATCTGCCCCGGGCCCCATGTAAGGACAACTCCAGCATCGAACGTCTCAATCAGCCAATCGGAGAGCTCTGCAAAGCGATCCAGGCCCCATCGCTTGGTGTACCAGCCACCACCCGTGTTGACCCCCACGATGAACTTGCCGCCAAGTCCGGCGCGGGAAAGAAACTCATCCACAAATCTCACATCGTCCGACGTGAATTGAAAATAAATATTGCGGTCCTGAATAGCAACCCCAATTGCCGCCAGCGCGTCGAGATTGAACTGCGTGTTGTGCACCGATGCTCCACGCGGCTCGGCCATGATGTTGTACGCGTAGGTCCGTCCCCTGAACCGATATCCAACGCGATACCTTGCCCCGCTCAGCCTCGTGATCAGTGCAGTTCGCGGGTTTCCAAAGAGATCGATGACGAGGTCATATCGCTGCTTGCGAACAAACCCGACCAGACTTGCCCCGCTGAGTTTTGCACGGTCGTGAACATGTACATTGTTGATATGGGGATTGCCGTTCAAGACCTCAGCACTTGGCGGTTCTGTGAGGTAGTCGATCTGCGCTTCAGAAAAAGCGAGGCGGAGGTTCTTCGTCACAACCGTGGAGAGGAGAACATCGCCGACTGCACGCAGCTTGATCACAAGGATTCTGTGAACGAGTGAGCGGTCGACGGTCAATTTGCATCCCGCACGTTATCGAGCAACATGAAGTCGTGGTTTGCCGTCGATGGACCACAACGAGCGCGAGGTGTTCTCTCCTTCCCCTCGTAGATGCACTCATCATACACCGGACATATGTCACAGGCAGGATTGTTGGACCGGCAGACGCGTCGGCCAAACCGAATCAAGTTCGTGTGAAACGAATAGCTTCGCCCTTTGGGAACGAGAGACCTCATGAACTCAAACGTCCTCTCCGGCGTAGGGCAGTCCGGTGCAAGGCCCAACCGCCCGCAAATACGATGCACATGTGTGTCAACAGGAAAGACATCTCTGCCCATGGAGAATAACAGAACACACGCCGCAGTCTTCACCCCAACGCCCTTGATCCGTGTGAGCTCATCGAGCACCTGTTCGTCCGACATCCTCCTGAGCCTTGAAAGCTCATAGCCTCCGAAACGGCTCTTCACGGCAGCCAATGTCTCCTTGATGCGGACCGATTTCTGATTCGCCATCCCACCCGCACGGATGGCTGAGAGGATGCCCTCCCTTGGAGCGCGGGCGACATCCTGCCAGCGTGAGTACTTTGAACGAAGCAGAGTGTACGCACGATGACTGTTCTTGTCGTTCGTGTTTTGAGAAAGAATGGTCGCAATCAACATATCCAGCGGTCGGGGGAGTCTGGATGATCGCTTGGGCCTTCCGAGCGCAGACTCAAGGACCTTTGCTACATGGAGAGTTTTGGACCGAAGACTCCTTATGTTAGTTCTTGATTGGCTCAAACGTCTGACTCAACTGGACTGTATCGAAGAACTCCCTGTGCA
>CAYHRX010000143.1:0-3075 GCA_964359075.1 uncultured Chitinophagales bacterium | reverse complement strand
CCTGTGCAGCCTGTTCAGCGCATCACTGACGGATTCCTCATCGATGAGGAGCGTCAGGTTCAACTCGGAAGCGCCGTAGGAGACCATGTGGATTCTCATATCACCCAAGGCTCTGAAGATTCTTTCCGCGACACCTGATCTTCCGCGCATTCCCTTGCCAACAAGGCAGATACTTGCCTTGCCACTGGAGACAGTAACGTTGCCAAATTCCTCAAGCTGATGTTTGAGAGAATTCAAATCAACCTTGCTCTCAACCGTAAACGCTACGCTGTACTCTGATGTTGCCATCATCCCCGTTGCAATCCCGGCCTGTGTCAGCACACTGAAAATCCCCTCCCAGAAGACATACTGACTGAAGCGTTTGTGGGGGGAGACGGTTACAACGGAGAGGCTCTTCTTATAAGCCACCGATTTGAGAACGTCCTTGGGCTGACTCGCATCGGGATCAACATCTACAAGCGTTCCAGTTCCGTTTCGTTTCGAGTTGAGGATTTGAACGGGGATCCTTTTTTCAATCACAGGCAGCATGGTCGCAGGATGCAGGACCTTCGCCCCGAAATACGAGAGCTCGAACGCCTCCTCGAACGACATGCGGCTGAGCTTCTTCGTGGTCTGCACGATACGAGGGTCGGCGGTCAGGATGCCGTCAACATCCGTCCAGATTTGCACACGGTCCGCGTTCATTGCTGCGCCAATGATCGACGCAGAATAGTCGGAGCTCTCACGCCCCATCGTGGTGTAGGCTCCCGACCGGGTGACGCCGATGAACCCCTGTGTAACGGGGGTTTTTCCCTTCCCCAAGAGCGGTCTGACTTCCTTCTCAAGATTCGCCGTCACCATTTCCATCAGCGGCTGGGCCTGACCAAAGTTATCGTCCGTCGCCATAAAGACCTTTGCGTCAACCCAAACCGAGTCGACACCCGCCTCCTGCAATCCCGCAGCTATAATCCGTGATGAGAGCCGCTCGCCGTACGAGCAGATCGCATCCATTGTTCGGGGCGTCAGCTCCCTCAGAATCGCAATGCCCTTCACGAGAGCCTTGATCTCTGTAAGATGATCGTAGAAGATGGTCTCAAGCTCTTGAGCAACTGCACGGGAGCGGATGAGATTATCGATGATGGAGTTGTGTCGCTCGAACAGCTTCGTTACAATCGTCGCTGCACCCTCTTCATCACCGCGGGCAGCAGTGCGGGCGGTCTCTTCCAGTTCGTTCGTCGCTTTGGCGATTGCGGAAATGACAACAATGGGCTGCTCGGAAAGGTGGGCGCTGACAATGCGGATAACGTTGGACATCGCGGCAGCATCCTGGTTTGACGTGCCGCCGAACTTCATGACAATCATTCGAGGGAACTCATGCTCTATTGACTTGAACGTGAATGAAGATAGGAAATCGAGAAGGAAGAAGCAAAAGAATGGAGAATGGAGAAGCGCAGTTCCTATCTTGAGACATCACTGTGGCGGAGACCAACCCGGACGGTTCCACTTTGAGCTTTCCCTTGATCGGAACGGCGGCAGCATCGTCGCTGAACCAGCCGGTGAACTCGCCCGTCATTCCCGAATACCCCCTCAGCGCTCGTGGTGCCTTCAAGCTCTATGACGCGAACGGGGTCCTCTAGCACGTCGATGCTCTCCGTTGTCTTCTTTCCGGTGAAGCAGAACGTCGTAGTGCCCAGCTTCCCGGTCAGCACGGTCGGGACTTCTACCTTCTGGCGGGTACGGATGAGCCGGCGGGGCAAATACCCGGTATTCATTATTTCTCGCCTCCGGGGTTGCGAGGAAGGGTCCTTCTGGTACGTCAGTTCAACCACAAGACGCTTGTTCGGCGGATCTGTCGTGTAGTACATCCCTCTCCACTCCTTCCCCATCTTGTCGAACGAGTGGGCACCGAGAGAATAGAATGAGGAATGGCAGCCCATCATAGGAATCGAGGTAGGCCTTCGCCTCGAACTTGCCGAGCGTTGTCAGCCGGACAGTCCCAAGTTTGAAGATGGTCCAGCTGACTTGGTATGTCAGCTCTTCGCCGGGAACAAGCAATGCAAAAGGATCGGGATCACCGGAAGGAGAATGCTCGGCATCGCCCGGGTGGGCCAGCACAAATCCAAGTACCGGGGAACGCATACTCAGCCAGGTGCAAAAGCTGGTACAAAGTAAATGGTTCCGGAGGACTTTTGCAACTCTTCACTTTCCTTGCTGCATCATGGCAACGGGATTGACTCGCTTCAAGTAATCGAGTGCTTTGGTGTAAGATCTGTACTTATACAGGTAGAGTCCGTAGTCGCGCCACAGCTGGGCATTGCTCACTCCGGTCTTTTCTGCCATGCGCAAAGCGCGGACATACGCCTTGGCTGCACCGGTAGAATCTGTGAGTTGTTCGTTGAGAAGCGCAAGGTTGTGCCACGCATCGATGATCGTGCTGTCCTTCTTCGTCACGTAGGAGAGTTCGACAGAGGCCTGTTTCAGGTTGCCGTCTTTTCTCAACTGGATGGCGTAGGTAAGACGTTTCTGGAGATCTTGTGGCAACTTCTCCATCATCATGTACAATCTCTTCCTCCCTTCCATGTCACGTCTCGCGTAAGTGTCCTCCTGGAGTCCGGGAGCGGCGAGGATTGCCTCCCTCAGTGCACCCCCGGAACTGGTTTGGCGTTGCTGCGACGCCTCACCATAGAAGCTGACATCGTTTGCCGCCGGCTCCCTGCGGGTCTGCAACAAGGTGTAGTGGTGGTAGAACTTCGTCTTTGCATCATACTCGTAGTATGTGTCTGCCGTCTTTGTGCTTGACGACGAGACCACAAACGAAGCGAGATCGAGCAGGGATGCCTGCGTCTGGTCTGGCGCTCGCTCACTGTTGAGCAGGACCAGCAGATAGGCAAGACCGTTGCGCTTCGCATCCTCCACCGACTGGGTGGATGCTCTTCTGACGGAATAGTCATTGTCGACTCCGACAAAATACAAGCTGGATGGATCCCTCGGGAGCCGGGAGACCCAGCCTGGCTTCCCTCCCATCATGCTGGCATACGCGACACTCATGAATGGGTTCGTTGTGCCGCCGTTGAACGCACTCGGCTCACTGCGCTT
>CAYHRX010000142.1:0-7928 GCA_964359075.1 uncultured Chitinophagales bacterium | reverse complement strand
CTTCTGCTCGACCCCGGCGATTGTGTTCTCTACGACTTCGTGTTCCATGGAGAGGTCCCCCCACAGCTGGCGAACAATCTCATATGTGCCAATAAACTGCAGTCGTCGCGTTTTCATCAATACTCCATCCAGGAAGAGCTTCGTCAAAGGATCTGTCTCCCGATGAGGCTGCAGGTGATTGCCGCCCACGTTCCTGATGAGTTTGCCGGCGGCGTCTACCTCATTTTCTCCGTGACGCTCTAATGCAACACGGAGAGACAGGGTAAGGTTCCGATGCGGCAGGACATCAACCCTGAAGAACCAGGAATCCCCATTAGGCCCGACACGCGGCCCGAGCAGAGCGCCAAGGCTCGCGTAATCATTGTCGCGAGACCGTCCGTGGGAAAATATGTAGGGCTCCACCCGCGTGTATTCAATCATGAGCGAAGTGTTGGGGAGAGTAAAAGGATCAGCGTAGAACAAGCCTGCCTGCATTGCCCAGCGGTTTGTCCAGAGACCTTTGGAGAAGTCGGGGAAGTTGAGGTCGTCCAGGAGAAACGTTGCGTTCAGCTCTATCCCGGGAATGAACCTGGTCTGGATGTCGAACGCCCAGAACACATTGTCGCGTTCCTCTCTCGAGCGCTGGGCAGACTCGATGAGCGTAACCGGGGTGAAGTACGCAAGGTCGGGCGACCTGTTGCTGTAGATGACCATCTCCTGAGCGCCAATGTCCATGACCCCGGGGAATGAGAACTCCAATCTGTGTGCAGCGAAAAATTTGTCCGCCACTACCGGCTCGAAGAACATTGCCGCGGTGTCTGTGGGTAACGTATACACGTGCGTAGAGCGCTTCCCCATGATCCAGGCGTGCATGAACGTGTACTTCAGTGATTTGTATTGCACATCTCCACGGATGAAGTCGTACACACGCACGTTGTCCGATGCGATCATCTTCTGGTCGAAGCCGCTCCCCCAGAGGAGACGCTCTCTCCCTAATTGTACGGAGACAATATTGGCATCGTACCTGACGTAGCCTTCCACAAAATCAAAGTTCTTTGTGTTGGTAACGCCAAGGGTGTATGCCTGACTGATGAAGCGATCGCGCTGCAATAACTGCCTGCTGCCATAGAACTGCGCATTCGTCCCATGCAAATAGTACCCGAGTTTCTGGAAGACAGTGCCGCGAATCCTGCCTCCAAATTGTCCAAACCAAACACGCTTGGTGCCAAGGGCATCCCCCGTGATCTGCCGCCCGTCAAGGTTCAGGAGTCCGTTCACGAAGAACGTGAGATTGGAATCTGTGAGAGCGTACAAGTACCGCTGCCTGTCATCGGAGAGTGATGAGAAGTATCCACTCAGTCCCGCACCATCAATCATGCTGTTCGGTGGAGAAGTCGTATCATTCAGCTCGTACATGAATTCGGAAATGTGTCGCTGAAGGTAGCTGCCCTCCCTTTCCGTAAGCGAAGACTGCTTCTGGTCCAGAGCTTCGAGGAACTGCGCAACCTCCCGACGTGAGAGCGGAAGAATTGCATCGTGGTACTTCACGATATGACCTTTCACCTCCATGCGTTTGAGGAAATCATACACGGGATGGCTCACGGGTACATTCTCAGCCTGGGCAAACGACGTGGCATGGCAAGCGATCGCAATCGCCAGAAGCAAGAAACAGGAGCGAAGGATTCTCAAGATTCGTCAGTGAGAAAGTTTAGAAATACAATCCGTACCAGATGGCATGTGGAGAAATGCGTACTGCAGGTGCGGGCATGTGAATATAGTTGAGCGCCTGGCCGAGTGTCTTCAAGAACCAGGTATCATCAGGAATAATCTTTGTCATGTCATAGTCGAACGACAGGAGCACAACGGGATATGGATTTGGACTGGCGATGTCCCTCGCGCCATAGCCGACAGCGAGACAGAGCCAGTCGGGCCACAATGCTTCTGCGGACTCCGGCAGGAGGTTGTTCACGCTGATACTCATCCAGAGCGTCTGGCCTTCATAGTCGTCGAACATGATGTGCTTCTGGCCTTTGAAACCAACGCCTCCTGGATTGTTGATGAGTGGCGAAGGCCAGTAGCTGAACTTGAAATTGAAGTTCTGCAGAAAGGGGGAATAGTGTTGGGCCACAGGATAGAGCGCCCCTGCAACATTTGTCGCAAAGTCCACACGATCGAAGCCCCATGTGGAGAACCCATCTTCGATTTCAATGTATGTCTGAAACAACACAGCAGCGCCAGCTCCCCACCAGAGCGAGTTGCGCTCTGAAAAGTTGGCCCATTGCAGCGACTTGCTCAGGACGAACGTCAACACGGATGCGCCGTAGAAATGGCCTATCTTATCAACGGTCAGTCCGTACTTGAGATCCTCCTGGAAGTGAAACGATCTGCGATTGTCCTTCCACCAGCCATTCATCTGGTAGATGTGGACGGTCGTGATTCCAGCAGCTACTGTCCCACCGATGACTGCGAGTCGCGTGGTGTTGACACCCGGGGAATCGACATCAGTGAATGTGCTTGAAGTGGCAAATGTTGTTATTGAATCGGCGGCTTCGGCGTGGAATGCGAACGACTGTTCACCCACACAACCGGACAGCAGCAACGCCGCCGCCGCACACCGCCCGATGATTCTCGGACTCATTGCATCTGCGATCTGAAGTATTCAATCGTCCGTTGGAGGCCCGCTTTCCGGTCGATCGTTGCCTTCCAGCTCAGGATTTCTTGCGCACGGGTTGTGTCAGGCTGGCGAATCTTGGGATCGTCTTCAGGAAGTTCTTTGAACACGATTCTGCTTTTGCTGCCCGTCAGCTCAATCACTTCCTTCGCAAGCTGCAGCATGGTAATCTCATCCTGGTTCCCAATGTTGACCGGGTTGACTTCGTTCGAGAGCAGCAACCGGTAGATGCCGTCGATGAGATCATCCACGTAGCAGACGCTCCGGGTCTGGCTGCCGTTGCCAAAGACCGTTACGTCTTCGCCGCGCAAGGTCTGCGAAATAAACGCGGGGATTGCCCGTCCGTCGTTCATGCGCATGCGTGGGCCGTACGTGTTGAAGATGCGGACGATGCGCGTATCGACACCATGATAACGGTGGTACGCCATGGTCATTGCTTCGGCAAAACGCTTCGCTTCATCATACACTCCTCGAGACCCAACTGGATTGACATTCCCCCAATATGATTCCGGCTGGGGGTGGACGAGCGGGTCGCCGTACACTTCCGACGTTGATGCAAGCAGGAAGCGAGCCCCCTTGGCTTTTGCCAGGCCAAGGGCCTTATGAGTTCCGAGAGAGCCGACCTTCAGCGTCTGGATCGGCAGCTTCAGGTAATCAATCGGGCTGGCCGGAGAGGCAAAATGCAAAATGTAGTCAACGGGCCCTTCAACATAGATGTACTCGGTAACGTCATGGTGCACAAAGCGGAAATCCGTGTTGCCCAGAAGGTGGGCGATGTTCTTCGTATCGCCGGTGACCAGGTTGTCGATTGCCATTACCGAGCAGCCTTCGGCGAGAAGCCGATCGGAGAGATGCGAGCCGAGGAACCCCGCCCCGCCTGTTACAACTGCACGTTTCTTCCTGTTACTTTGAGTCAAGAGTTCTCCCAATGCCGTAATAGACGAATCCCTGACTTCGAAGCCGGATGGGGTCATAGATGTTTCTGCCGTCGAAGATGACGGGCGACTTCATCAGCGATTTCATTCGCTCGAAGTCGGGCCTGCGGAACTCATTCCATTCCGTCACAATCACCAGACCATCGACGCCTTTCAGTGCATCATAGTTGTTCTCGAAGTACTTCACACTGTGGCCGATGAGCTTCTTTGTCTCTTCCATCGCCTCAGGGTCGTGCACCCGCAGGGCAACTCCCTCTTTCAGCAATGTGTCAATGATCTGCAAGGCGGGCGCGTCACGCAGGTCATCAGTATTCGGCTTGAACGAAAGTCCCCACAGAGCAATTGTGCTTCCTCTCAGGTGCGACTTGTAATGCTTCTTCATCTTCTCGACGATGATACGCTTCTGCTTGCGGTTGACCTCTTCCACAGCGTTCACAATCTGTAGGTCATATCCAACGTTGGAAGCTGTTTTGATGAGCGCCGCGACATCCTTCGGAAAACAGGAGCCCCCATAACCAACTCCGGCAAACAGAAATTGCTGCCCGATGCGAGGATCACTCCCCATACCCTTCCGCACAAGGTCGATGTCTGCCCCGACACGTTCGCACAGGTTCGCAACCTCATTCATGAACGATACTTTTGTGGCAAGGAAGGCATTGCTCGCGTACTTCGTAAGCTCAGAACTTCGCTCGTCCATGATGATGACCGGATTACCGGTGCGGATGAACGGTGCATACAGGTCCTGCATCATTGCTAGCGCTCTCTGACTGCGTGACCCGATCACGATGCGGTCCGGCTTCATGAAGTCGTTTACGGCTGCACCCTCTTTCAGAAACTCCGGGTTGGAAACAACGTCAAACTCGTGGTCGGTTTGCGCAGCGACGATCTCCCTGACTTTGTCGGCAGTGCCGACCGACACCGTGCTCTTGTTCACGATGATCTTGTATCCGTTCATCAGCTTCCCAATTTCCCTGGAGACGTCGAGGACGTGCTTGAGGTCGGCGGAGCCATCCTCCGATTGAGGAGTGGGCAATGCAAGAAAGATGATCTCGGTTTTCCTGACAGCAGCGGAGAGATCTGAAGTGAATGTGAGGCGGTCTTCCTGGAGATTCTTTTTGAGCAGATCGGTGAGGCCGGGCTCGTAGATCGGACTCTCGCCCTTCCGAAGCAGTTTCAGTTTTCGTTCATCAATATCAACGCATATAACATCGTTGCCACTTTCTGCAAAACATGTTCCCACCACAAGGCCTACGTAGCCGGTACCGATAACGCTGATCTTCAATGTGAACTCCCGGAAAGAAAGAATGAGCTTGTTGCCGTTCAAAAATACTGAAATCTGCGGTAAGATACAAAAGAGCTCAGTAGTGGGTGGTGGTACAGTCTTGCCTATTCCCTGAGTTGTGAAACGACAAAGAGTGTTTCAACAACCCGTTAGTACGCTCCCCTCCCACTTATCACAGCGGGAATTGTCTCGAACAGAATTTCGAGATCAAAGAGAAACGACTGATTCTCTGCATAGTACAGATCAAGAATCACCATTTGCCGGAAGCTGAGTCCGCTCCTTCCGGAGATTTGCCACAACCCTGTGAGGCCGGGCTTCACAAGAGATCGCCTTTCGTACAGAGATGCAATCGCTTTGGCGGTTGGCAGTTTCCTGAAGTCCGCGACCGGCAAAGGCCGAGGGCCCACAAGACTCATATCTCCCGCTATCACGTTGAGCAACTGAGGAAGCTCATCCAGGCTGTATCGTCTGATCAGTCTCCCAACACCAGTAATTCTTGGGTCGCTTGGGGATTTGAACAGTATCTCATCACTATGCTGTGAGTCGTTTATGTACCCGTTCGTCAGGTCTTCGGCGTTCTGCATCATGCTTCGGAATTTGAAAACGCGCACGGCCTTTGATCGTTGTGTAAGCGAGCGTACCTGCCGAAAGAAGACTCCCCCTGCGGATTCAAGTCGTATTGCCAGACCAATGACCAGAAGAAGAGGCGAGGCAGCAACTACCAGCGCCGCGCTGAATAGCAGATCAAAACCTCGTTTGAGGATGCGATAGGATTTGCTCAGGGCGATTCTTGGCGGTCCCGACAGAGCAATCCCGGCGAAATCATACAGACGCATCCGCGTCAATGCATCGTGGACTTCAGGAGAGACTAATCGGACAGCGATGCCTTCTGATGGCGATGCGTCCAGAAACGCGGAGAGCCGAGGTGAGTCAAGAGTTGAGCTGCTGTAGATCATGCAGGTGGGACGATGCGAAAGAATCGAATGGGCAATCTGCTGCCGGGTCTCAGTGTCATTCATCATGGCTGCATTCAGCACATAGCGCACATCGAAACCGATGGACGGGTATGTTGCGAGGTTCTGCATTTGCTCACCCGCGCCCTCATCCACCAAAACAACGATTGCCGGGTCTAGTCCCCACTTCCGTTTCTGGAGTTGAGCTCGCAGCCTGTCGCAGGCCAATCGCCCCGAGAGGAACGCCAAAGGGAGTAGCACGACGTAGGTCAGCAGAGCGCCCTTGGAGTAGTAGGTGTTCCTGAAGAGGAATAACGTCGCGAATATGATCAACGTCCCAAGCGCATACGCCCGAATGGCGGCAGCGATCTGGAGACGAAGCGGCGATGAGTAGGCCTGCCTGTACACGCCCATGATTGCACTAAGCCCCACGTACAAGACGATACTGTACAGGACAAGTTTCCATTGATGGCCGAGAAAGCTATCGAAGGAGAACGGGGGAAAGTTGATGGCATAGCCAATGGCGAGTGAGGCAAAGACGACGAGGGAGTCATGCACTGCTGTCAACGCAGCATACGTAGATCTACGGCTCCTGTCAAGCACCGTGCGTTCAGGTGGTTTCATCTAGAAGTCCAGTCGAAAAGCCTATCCACGAAGGACACGAAGCGCACGAAGGGACGGTCCGCAAAGGTCGCGAAGAAATCCAAAGGGCAGGCACTACAATCGCTTCAGAACTTTGGCCGGCACACCTGCAACGATAACGTTGGGTGGAACATCTTTCGTGACGACACTTCCAGCACCAATGATCGCCCTCTCTCCAATGGTCACGCCGCACAGAATGGTGGCACTCGTCCCAATCGACGCGCCCCGTCTCACAACTGTCGGGATGACCTTCCAATCCGCTTCAGTCTGCAGTTGCCCACTCTCGTTTGTTGAACGCGGGTACTTGTCGTTGATGAACGATACGTTGTGCCCGATGAATACATCGTCTTCAATCGTCACGCCTTCACAAATGAACGTATGTGTCGAGATCTTCACATTCTTCCCCACCTTAACGCCCTTCTGGATTTCGACGAACGTCCCGACCTTGGATTCATCACCGATCTCACATCCGTAAAGATTCACAAAATCATATATCTTAACGTTTCTACCAAGCTTGACGTTCTCAATGTTCTTGTTTCCCATCAGTCTAACTCCACTAATTTGCCTCTTGATTTCATCGACTGCTCTCCTGCTTCCAGGATCCGAACCACATCGGCTCCTTCCCTCAGCCCGGTTAAGGGGGGTCTATTCTGAGTGATGGAATCAATGAATTCCCTGGCAGCAATGCCCAAAGCCTCTTTTAGCTCTACCTTTGGTGAATACATATCCCCTGTGCGGTATTCGATCTGTAGAGGGTTATATGGGTCGAGTTCTGTCCTTGCTAGAGTAAGACCTTTATCATAAACTTTTATTTTCTCATCTGTTTCCATGTCGTCATAGAGCATCATCTTTTGTGTACCACCTAGGATGATTCTTCTGATCTTTACGGGAGACGTCCAATTTGACGTGAAGTGTGCGGCAAAACCATCTTCCAGATACAAGAAAACGTATGCAAGGTTTTCCACGCTATCAAACTTGGCCAAACCATGAGCCGAAACCGCCAAAACTTTCTTGTTGACCAAGAATTGTAGGATTGATAAGTCGTGAGGCACTAAATCCCACATTACGTTTATATCAGACTGGAACAAGCCGAGATTTGCTCGAACAGAATCAAAATAATACAATTCCCCCAGATCACCCCGGCCAACCATTTCTTTCATCTTACGTACAGCACCAGTATATACAAACGTATGATCGACCATCACGACCTTCTTGGATCTCTCAGACAGATCAATGAGTTGAAATGCCTCAGAAGTCTTCCTCGTAATAGGTTTTTCGATCCAGACGTGTTTGCCACTCCTAAGAGCGGCTTCGGCCAATCTAAAGTGACTCTCTACTGGAGTTGCGATCACAACTGCATCTATGCTTTTGTCTCTGAGAAGTTCGCTTGAGTCAGCTACAAGCCTGATCTGTGGGAATTTTTCTTTGATCAGCTTCAAGCGCTCCAGATTCTGGTCACACGCTAT
>CAYHRX010000141.1:4117-7957 GCA_964359075.1 uncultured Chitinophagales bacterium | reverse complement strand
TTTCTTCGGGGAGCCGTCCCCACGGCTTGAACTCCGGAACATGAGTCGAGCCTGGCATCTTGGCAAAGTCCTGTTTGAGCAATGGTGGCTCGCGCCGTTTGGAGTGCGGAAAGCCATTCTTCACACATTGCTGAAAGCCGGAGCCAGGGGACTCCGCATTCCTGTGAACGTATGAGCACGACAGCATTCGACCAGTTTGCGGTGGAGTACGATGAGTGGTTCGACGCTCACCCGTCTGCATATCTCTCCGAGATCTTCCGGAAGGGGCGGGTCTCCGGGTTGAGCAGACTTGTCAGACGATTATCGTCAACACGATTAAACTAGGATCATGTGATGACTATTCTGATTCTAATCAATGATGCGCCTTATGGAACTGAAAAGGCCTACAATGCTCTTCGGCTGGCGATGACAATGCAGAAGGAACATAGCACTGTTCGTGTTAACGTCTTCCTGATGGCAGATGCAGTTGCCTGTGCGATCGCGAACCAGGTGACCGCGCAGGGCTACTACAACATCGAACGCATGCTCAAGTCTGTTCTCACAAAAGGTGGCAAGGTGAAGGCATGTGGGACATGTGTTGACGCACGCGGACTGCGGCATCTCCCGCTCGTCGAGGGAACTGAGATGAGCAATATGTCGGAACTGGCTCAATGGACAGTGGAGGCCGACAAGGTGTTCACGTTCTGAAACGGTAAGTTAGTTTACACCATAGGAGAACCAGAAACAACAGATGTCCCGGCAACTTCTCACACTAACGGTCAACGGCGAGAATCACCAGCTCGCCATCGAGCCGCAATGGACGCTGGCCGAGGTGCTGCGCGAACAGCTCGGACTCACCGGAGTCAAGATTGGCTGTGATCTTGGCGAGTGTGGTGCGTGTACGGTGCTTGCAGATGGCAAGCCGATTCTTTCCTGCCTGACACTCGCTGTGACGGTTGAGGGATGTTCGATTGAGACGATTGAAGGTCTGGCGAAGAACGGCACTCTCGATCCAGTGCAGAAGGCGTTTGTTGACCACGGCGGAACGCAGTGCGGCTTCTGTACACCTGGAATGGTGCTGACATCGAAGGCGATTCACGAAGAAGATCGAGACCTCACTGAAGATGAGCTGCGTGAGAAACTCTCCGGCAATCTCTGCCGATGCACGGGCTACACAAAGATCATCGAAGCAGTCCAGTGCAAGAGCCACAGGCACGGTGAACCGTGCGAGAAGCAAGGCGTCAAGGTTGACGCTGTGGGACAGGTAACCGGTGCAGCGAAGTACACGGACGACTTCATGCTGCCCCGAATGCTGTTCGGCAAGATTCTCCGCAGCCCACACGCTCATGCACGCATCCTCTCGATTGACACATCGAAGGCTGAGAAGCTTCCCGGCGTTGTGGCTGTCATGACGGGGAAGGAACTGCCGACCGCTTACGGCGTTCTTCCCGCAAGCCAGGATGAGACGGTGCTGTGCATCGACAAGGTCAGGTTTGTGGGCGATGGCGTTGCTGCTGTCGCTGCCATTGATGAGCTGACTGCGCAGGAAGCGTTGAGGCACATCGAAGTGAAGTATGAACCCCTTCCTCCCGTTCTCTCCATCAAGGATGCGCTACGGACTGATCTCCCCAAGATCCATGAAGAGACAAGGTACGAGAACAACACAGCAAAGCATGTTGAGCTTGAGTTTGGAAATGTGGAGGAAGGATTTGCCGAGGCGGACTATGTGAGAGAAGACGAGTTCTTCTACGGTGCCAGCACGCATGCAATGCTGGAGCCCCACTCGGCGGTGGCATCATTCGAGCCGCCGAAGGGTTCGAACGATTTCAAGGATGGCCATCTGACTCTCTGGTCTGCCACGCAGACTCCGCACTACGTTCACCGCACGCTTGCCAAGGTGCTCGACATGCCTGCGAGTCACATTCGGGTGATCAAACCCCAACTTGGTGGTGGGTTTGGCGGGAAGTCGGAACCGTTTGCGCTGGAGTTCTGCGCGGCGTGGCTCTCGATCAAGACCGGTCGTCCGGTGAAGATCACGTACACGCGAGAGGAAGTGTTCTACTCGCATCGTGGTCGCCACGCAACAAAAATGTGGGTGAAGACGGGCGTGAAGAAGGATGGCACGATCACCGGCTTCCAATACAAAGGCTGGCTCGACGGAGGAGCGTACGGGAGCTACGGCGTTGTCACTTCGTACTACACCGGACAATTCCTCACGATGCCCTACAAGGTGCCTCGGTACAAATTTGAGAGCTGGCGCTGCTACACGAACAAACCGCCTGCCGGGCCGAAACGCGGCCACGGTGCCGTGCAGCCGCGGTATGCATTTGAAGTCCATCTCGACCGCATCGCCGAAGACCTCGGCATTGATCCGGCAGAGCTGCGACTTAAGAATCTCGTTGAGCCAAACTCAATGACCGTCAACTCGCTTCGCATAACGAGCTGCGGCATCCGGGAGTGTATCGAGAAGGTGATGGAGGCTTCGGGTTATCGTGAGAAGCGAGGCAAACTTGCGAGAGGAAAAGGCATTGGACTGGCAGCGAGCGCCTACATCAGTGGGGCAGGGAAAGAGATCAACTGGCTTGGACTTCCACACTCAGGAGCAGTTGTGAAGATTGATCGTGGTGGAGGCGTAACGATCTTCTGCGGCTCGTCTGACATCGGGCAAGGGTCGAACACCATGCTGGCAACAGTTGTTGCAGAGACACTCGGCATCAGTACACGTGATGTGCGAGTGTACGAAGCCGACACAGACCTGACTCCGGTTGACCTCGGAAGCTATTCGAGTCGAGTGACATTCATGGCAGGAAATGCAGCCTTGATGGCGGCAAGAGAGTTGAGAGGGAAGTTGATTGAGGCAGCGGCGGAGAAGCTGCAGGTAGACAGCCGACAGCTTACAGCAATCAGGGGCGAGGTTCTCTCGACTACTGACGCGACGAAACGAGTCAGCTTTGTGGAAGCGGCCAGACTTGCAGAAACGAAGTTCGGAACGCTCTCAGCTGTCGGTTATTACACGCCGCCGAAGCTTGGCGGGACATATAAAGGCGCTGGTGCCGGCCCATCTCCTTCCTACTCATTCACTGCTCACGCTGTGGAGCTTGAGGTGGATGAGGAGACCGGCCAGATCAAGATTCACAAGGTCTGGTCGGCACACGACTGTGGGAAAGCGTTGAACAAGCAACTCGTTGAGGGACAGATTGAGGGCTGCGTGTACATGGGCATCGGCGAAGCGCTCATGGAGGAGATGGAGTACACTCGCGGAACGAAGACCACTCCGGGCGGTCTGCTTAAGGCGACATCGCTCCTTGACTACAAAATCCCGACGTCGCTTGATACTCCGCCGATTGAGGTGCATATTGTTGAGACCAACGACCCGGAAGGGCCGCTTGGGGCAAAGGAGGCGGGTGAAGGCCCGGCGCTTTCCGTCCCGCCTGCGATTGCCAATGCCATCTACGACGCTATTGGCGTGAGAATGACGACTGTGCCGTTTTCACCCGAACGAGTCCTCGAGGCACTCCGCAAGCCCAACGGCAAGTACGCTGAGAAGACGTCAACGACTCCCGTCGAGGAGGTGGCAACAAAATGATACGCCTGCCACACATGGAAGTTGTCTCGCCGACAACTCTTCACGAGCTTGTTGATACAATGCGCCGTGGGAACGGCGACACGAAGATCCTCGCCGGAGGAACCGATCTCATTGTGAACCTGAAACAGGCAACTCATGCTCCACAGCGACTTGTATGGCTTGGGAAGATGCACGAGTTGCGGCGGATTTCCATCGGGCATGATGGCAGCCTTCGCATCGGTGCGATGTGTACACTAGCAGAGATCGGGTCATCGGCTGAAGTGAAGCGCCTGTAT
>CAYHRX010000141.1:0-4107 GCA_964359075.1 uncultured Chitinophagales bacterium | reverse complement strand
TGCCTCTCCCGCAATCCGGAATAGTGCAACTCTGGGCGGCAATCTGTGTTTGGATACTCGGTGCTACTTCTACAACGAGTCCGAAATGTGGCGTGTGGGGCTGGGTGGATGTTTGAAGCTCAACATTCCCGCAGGCGACAACGGCTCCGTGTGTCATGCTGCTCCCGGAAAAAATACATGCCAGGCAGTCTTCAGCTCAGACACAGCTCCACTTCTGATTGCACTGGATGCATCGGTGCGGTTGATCAGCAGCGAAGGCGAACGCACCATTCCGTTGTTCGATCTCTACCATGAAGATGGAATCGCCTTTTTGAAGTTGAAGCAGGGAGAGATCATGGCAGATGTGATTCTTTCTCCACCCTATTCAAATCTTAAGGCCGTGCATAGAAAGATCCGGCAGCGTGAGTCCATTGATTTCCCGCTGGTCAATGTCGGTATCGCGGCGAGGCTCGAGACGACGGCTATCGCCCGGAACATCAGGATCGTCCTTGGTGCTGTTGCCAGCGCGCCGGCACGAGTCCATGAGGCCGAGCACCTACTTGAAGGTCTTGAACTGACAGACAATCGAATTGTCCTCGCTGGAGAACTGGCGGCTTCAGTCGTCAATCCGATGCCGAACACAGCAGGGACTGTGGCTTATCGGAAGCGCATGGCGAAGGTTCTGGTGGAGCGGACACTTCGAGAGTTGAGAGGCCTCTGACCGATGGTTGTCGGGATTGTGCTGGCAGCAGGCGAATCGAAGCGCATGGGCAGGCCCAAGGCGCTGCTAACGATCAATAGCAAGACGTTTATCAGACATGTAGTTGAAACCCTCAAGGCTGCTGGACTCGACATAATCATTGTTGTGTTGGGTGCGGACGCCGAGACCGTCGAGCCTGAACTTGTCGGACTAGACGTGACGATAGCAATCAACGAGAACCACAAGGCAGGGCAACTCTCATCCATCCAGAAGGGAATCGAAGCGGCACACCAGTTCTCTCCGGACGCAGTTATCATCCATCCGATTGACCATCCATTAGTCCATCCTGAAACGGTTTCAGCGATCCTCCGCCAATTCAAATCCTCTTCAAACCCCATCATCCTTCCAACCCACAAAGGGAAACGAGGTCATCCCGTCCTGTTCTCCTCCTCGGTGTTCGATGATCTCATGAATGCGCCCAATGAAGTTGGTGCCCGTGCGGTGGTATGGAATCGTGCAGCGGCAGTGCACGAGCTTCTCACCAATGACGAACAGGTGCTTCTGAATGTTGACACGCCCGAGTTTTACAAGCTGGTTGAACAGGAGTTCAATGCGAGGCCATCACAAGGTTCTCCAGACAAAGAGATTTCTGGTTGAAACTGTTTCATAATTTCCGGGAATTTGTTATCATTGACCAATGATTGCACTGGCTCTCTGCAAGACGTCTGCTGCAGTCGACAAGTCTGTTCATCAACATATGTGGCATTGTACAGCGAGATGTCTTTGCTGGTGCAGTGCCACGTGTGTTTTTGGTATTACCTGCCGGGCTTCCGGCCGCTCATCAAAGCAGAGGCAACACGATCGGGACGCAGAGCGAGATGAAGAAACAGGAAGATATCGCCGCTGCAATTCTTGCCGGCGGCAAGAGCACACGTATGGGGCGGGATAAGGCACTGCTCGAGCTCAGCGGCAAGCCGTTCATCCAGCGCGTCGCAGAGGTTCTGCAGGGTGTATTCAGCCAAGTGGTTGTTGTGTCAGACCATGGGAAGCAGTATGCATTTCTTGGACTGCCTGTCGTTGAAGACACCTACAAGAATTGCGGGCCGCTGGGAGGGATGCACGCAGCGCTCTCGAAGACGGGTGCCGATGCCGTGTTCTTCTGCTCGTGTGACGTCCCGTTCTTAAGTGCCGACCTCATCCGGTACGTTGTGAATCGCAAGCTGCACGATGACGTTACGCTCGTGCTTGGCGGCAACAGTCTGCAGCCATTGTGCGGCGTGTACAAGAAGAGCTGCCTGACTGTCATCGATAAGCAGCTCAAACGCGGAAACTACTCGGTACATAAATGCATCACCAAGCTGCACACGACAATTCTCTCGCAGCCATCCGAGTATCGGAACTCGACTGTTCATCCGCTGACGAATATCAATACACCAGCCGACTATGAACGTTGTCTGAAGGCATCTTCGGCATCAAGAGTCTAGCTCAACTATCTTCCCCCCACTAACATGAGGACATAGCAACATGGAGAACAACGTAGTCGTCGATCATCGCGAGCTGTACAGGCTTCCCTGGTCGCTCCCGGACAACGCCATCTCGTGGCTGGAGCCCACCTCGGCATGTAACTTGGCGTGCGACGGATGCTACCGGGAAAACGTCGCGAGCAGCCATAAGTCACTCGACGTCGTGCGGAAGGAAGTGGAGACGTTCCGGCACCTGCGGAACTCAGACGGCATCTCGATTGCAGGAGGCGACCCGCTGATGCATCCGGAGATCGTGGACATCGTCAGGATCATCAAAGAGATGGGCCTGAAACCGATCCTCAATACCAACGGCGGCAGGCTGACGAGGGAGCTTCTGCGCGATCTGAAGAAGGCGGGAGTTGTCGGCTTCACGTTCCACATCGACAGCAAACAGGGGAGACCGAAGTGGAAGGACAAGAATGAGTTGGATCTGAACGAGTTGCGCCTGCATTATGCCGAGATGGTGGCCGAGGTTGGCGGACTCTCCTGTGCGTTTAACTCAACCGTTTACGAAGACACGCTTCAGTACACACCGGAGATGGTGGCGTGGGCAGCGAAGCACATCGACATCGTTCACGTTATGGTGTTCATCCTGTATCGGGCAGCAGCACCTCAGCTGCCATTCGATTGGTATGCAGGTGGAAAGAAGATCGACATGAGCGCGCTGGTGTATTCGGAAAGCCGCGAGCGCAAGATTGACATGAAGTCGACGGATGTGGTCAAGGAGCTGCGCAAGAGGTTCCCCGATTTCAACCCGTGCGCATACCTGAACGGCACCGAGAAGCCAAACTCATTCAAGTGGCTCCTCACCGGACGGATTGGATCAAAAGAGAAGATCTATGGGTACGTCGGGCCAAAGTTCATGGAAACGATTCAGACCATGCATCATCTTACCACCGGCAGGTATCTTGCCTACACGCAGCCAAAGACGACGAATCTTGGACGTTCCATGATGCTGCTTGGAGCAATTGACCGAGGCGTGCGGAATACTGCTTCCAACTATCTCTCCTCTGTGCTTGCCAACCCGCTGCGGATGTTCAAAGGCCTGCACTATCAGTCCATCATGATTATCCAACCAGTGGACTTCCTCGACAACGGACTGCAGAACATGTGCGATGGCTGTCCGGACATGACGCTCTACAACGGCGAGCTTGTCTGGTCGTGCAGGATGGAGGAGCTGAAACAGTTTGGCTGCTGGGTGAGGACCGTGCCCATGGATGGACACGCTGAGCATCACCCCGTTCACACGTAATGGGAGGTGGGCAGCGGGCGGCCTCACTGGGTTCAGTGAGAACGGAAAAACAAAAGCGCATGCCTGGCTTCAGGCATGCGCCGTTATGTTAGGCCGACCTCATCTCCGCTCATCGCCGTGGTCACTCGGTGGCAACTGCGACAGCACGGGGTTTGCCCGACGCCGCAAGCCACATTCCCGTCAGTTCCACCACACGCTTGTTTCCTTTCAGGAACCGCGTCACCAGGAAGCTCAGATGGAGGGTTGTGCCATCGCTTCTTCCCGCAATGCTGTAGACCTTCTCGAAGGCTACAGAGGTGCCCGGGAACAGCTTGAATCGATCGGAAGTTGAGCTGGATACGCTCCACGGACTATCGATATCGAGATAATCAGCAGGCTTAAGCTCTGCATCGGCTTGAAGAGTCAGATCGCAGAGTGACTGGCCGGTGAGTGACACTTCTACCTGACCACTGATCTCGGTGAAACTCTTGAACGGTACTCCCGGATCGAGCATTACACCCTTCAACAGAATGATCTCCGGTTTGGGTTTGCTCAGGCTGGCTGTCGAAGATGCGAGCTGTTGGTCCGAGATCGGGTTCAACGAGCTGTTGTCCTGGCAGCCAAGGATGAACACAGCGGCCACGAGGGCCAGAAGACACACTGTAGTTCTCATG
>CAYHRX010000140.1:0-7962 GCA_964359075.1 uncultured Chitinophagales bacterium | reverse complement strand
GACCAGGAAGTGACGGTTGGGTATATCTACATGCTGAAGCTCTCGCACCTGGTGGATGACAAGATTCACGCACGCTCCATCGGACCATACTCACTTATTACGCAGCAACCGTTGGGGGGCAAGGCGCAGTTCGGTGGTCAGCGCTTTGGAGAAATGGAAGTGTGGGCGCTCGAAGGCTACGGCGCAGCACACGTGCTGCAGGAGATGTTGACCGTGAAGAGCGACGACGTCTCAGGACGAGCGAAGGTCTACGAGGCGATCGTCAAGGGCGATAACCTGCCTGAGTCGAACATTCCTGAGTCGTTCAATGTGTTGATTCGGGAATTAATGGGCCTCGGCCTCGACGTGAAGCTGGACTAGATTGTACCCCTGCGTGCGCGCAGGGCTGTCATTCTCGACCGCTCATCAGGAGTTGGTCGGTTCGTCCCGGACGGGCGGGACACAACATGACAATGTTTGGAGGAGCTCAATGGCAATGATGCATCATCACGATAGGGAAGCAAGGAAGGCATTCACGAAGATCAAGATCAGCCTTGCTTCCTCTGACATGATTCTTCAGCGGTCTCATGGCGAGGTGACCAAACCGGAAACGATCAACTATCGGTCATTTCGGCCAGAGAAGGACGGGCTGTTTTGCGAGAAGATCTTTGGGCCGGTGCGCGATTGGGAGTGTCACTGTGGCAAATACAAACGCATCCGCTACCGTGGCATCATCTGCGACCGTTGCGGTGTTGAAGTGACACAGAAGAGCGTGCGGCGCGAGCGCATGGGGCACGTTGCGCTCGCTGTGCCCATCGTGCACATCTGGTATTTCCGCTCGCTGCCTTCCAAGATCGGGCACATCCTGGGCATATCGTCGAAGGATCTCGAGAAGATCATCTACTATGAGTCCTACATCGTCGTCAATCCGGGGGTCACAGGTCTGACGAAACAGACGCTGATCAACGAAGACCAGTACTACGAGATACTGGCAACCCTTCCCGAAAACAATGATCATCTTGAACCGACCGACAAGCGCCGGTTCGCTGCCAAGATCGGCGGTGAGGCGATCAAGGACTTGTTGAAGCAGGTGGATGTTCCCTCGCTGAGCGCCGAGCTGCGCGAGCAGATTCGCCAGGAGACTTCGGTACAAAAGAAGCAGGAAGCGCTCAAGCGTCTCCATGTAGTTGAGGCGTTCCGCGAAGCGGAGGATGGAACGGCCAGTCGACCTGAATGGATGGTGCTCGATATTATCCCAGTGATTCCTCCTGAGCTACGCCCGCTTGTCCCTCTTGAAGGAGGACGGTTCGCAACGTCGGACCTAAACGACCTGTATCGACGTGTGATCATTAGGAATAACCGTCTCAAGAGACTCATCGATATCAAGGCCCCTGATGTTATCCTCCGCAATGAGAAGCGGATGTTGCAGGAGGCGGTGGACTCGTTGTTCGACAACTCTCGCCGCGTGAATGCAGTCCGCAGCGACAACAATCGCGCACTAAAATCCCTCTCTGACATGTTGAAGGGCAAGCAGGGGCGCTTCCGCCAGAACCTGCTCGGCAAGCGTGTTGACTATTCCGGCCGCTCGGTCATTGTTGTTGGGCCCGAGCTTCAATTACACCAGTGCGGTCTGCCGAAGGACATGGCTGTGGAGTTGTTCAAACCTTTCATCATCCGCAAGCTCATCGAGCGCGGAGTGGTGAAGACTGTGAAGAGCGCGAAGAAGATGGTGGACAAGAAGGGTCCCGAGGTGTGGGAGATCCGCAAGCACATCATTGATGGACACCCCGTGTTGCTGAACCGCGCTCCAACACTGCACCGGCTCGGCATCCAATCATTCCAGCCCGTGCTTGTTGAAGGCAAAGCGATCCGGATCCACCCGATGGTGTGTACAGCGTTCAATGCGGACTTCGACGGCGACCAGATGGCAGTGCATGTGCCGCTGTCGTTTGATGCCCAGCTTGAGGCGCGCATCCTGATGCTCTCAAGTCATAATATCCTTTCACCTGCAAGCGGTGCCCCGATAGTGACACCAACGCAGGATCAGGTGTTGGGCTGCTACTATCTCACCAAGTCAAAGGTGGGCGATGTCGGGGAGGGGCTGCGCTTCTCATCGCAGGAAGAAGTGATCATCGCGTACAACCACGGGAAAGTAGGGCTGCATGCCCGCATCCATGTGAGGATCGATGACAAGATGGTGGAGACGACAACGGGACGGGTGCTGTTCAACCAGATCGTGCCAAAGGAAATCGGTTTCATCAATGAGCTGCTAAACAAGAAGCGCCTTGTGCAGATCGTTGCATCGTCATTCCGCAAGGTCGGCAATCTGCAGACTGCCGAGTTCCTCGATCGTCTGAAAGAGACTGGCTTCAGCTATGCCACGGCAGGTGGACTCTCCGTGAGCCTTGAAGACGTGACGATCCCGAAGGAGAAAGAGGAGATTATCGGGAAGGCTCAGAAGAATGTGGACGAAGTCTACAGCCAGTACACGAGGGGCTTCATCACCAACGGTGAGCGTTACAACAAGGTCATCGATATCTGGACACGTGCGACAACGCGGGTTGCGGAAAAACTGTTTGACTCGCTGGCGCACCATCGGGGTGGCTTCAACTCCTTGTACATGATGGTCGACTCCGGTGCTCGCGGGTCGAAAGAGCAAGTCCGCCAGCTGGCAGGCATGCGCGGTCTGATGGCGAAGCCGCAGAAGAGCTTGTCCGGTGCCACCGGTGAGTTGATCGAGAACCCGATTATTGCAAACTTCCGTGAAGGCCTGTCGATTCTTGAGTACTTCATTTCCACCCATGGTGCGCGTAAGGGTCTGGCTGATACGGCATTGAAGACCGCAGATGCCGGTTACCTTACGCGTCGTCTGGTTGATGTTGCCCAAGATGCTATCATTGCGATGGAAGACTGCGGCACGATCCGCGGCGTGGTAACAGGGGCGCTGAAAGAAGGCGAGGACATCAAGGAGCCGCTGGCCGAGCGCATCCTTGGCCGTGTGGCTGTGCATGATGTTGTCGATCCGATGACGAGGCAGGTGATTGTGAAGGCGGGCGAGTTGATCGACGAGGATAAGTCGAATGCGATTGCCGAGACTTCCATTGAAACAGTCGAGATTCGCTCGGTGCTTGCGTGTGAGGCGAAGCGTGGCGTGTGTGGGATGTGCTATGGCCGCAACCTGACGACGGCGAAACTCATCCAGGCGGGCGAAGCGGTTGGGATCATTGCGGCGCAATCCATTGGCGAGCCGGGAACACAGCTTACGCTTCGCACATTCCACACAGGTGGTACTGCAAGCTTGATTGCTTCCCAGTCGCAGGTGCCGTCCAAGTTTGATGGGAAGCTCCAGTACGAAGGGGTTAAGTATCTCGAGGTCCCTGATGACGACGGTACGAAGATCATCGTGATCGGTCGGAGCGGTATTGTGAATGTATTGGATCGGGACAACCGCATGCTCACGAAGTACAATGTGCCCTACGGCGCCACGCTCTTGGTGAAGAACGGTGCGAGGGTTGCAAAAGGCGAGCTCATCTACGAATGGGATCCATACAACTCAGTCATTATCTCCGAACATGCTGGCACGGTGAAGTATCAGGACCTGAAGGAGAATGTCACCTATCGTGAAGAGCCGGATGAGCAGACGGGCCACATTCAGAAAGTGGTCATCGATTCTCGCGACCGCACGCTGAGCCCGATGATTCTTATCGTAGGTGCCAAGGGACAGAAGCTGGCAGCGCCGCCTATCCCAACTCGCGCGCATATCGTTGTGGATAATGGTCAACAGATCGCAGCGGGTACGGTGTTGGCGAAGATACCGCGTGACATTGGTAAGAACCGCGACATCACAGGCGGCCTGCCTCGCGTAACGGAATTGTTTGAAGCGCGGAGTCCTGCGGATCCGGCGATCGTGTCGGAGATTGATGGTGTTGTGACCTTCGGTGGATTGAAGCGTGGCTCGCGTGAAGTGATTGTGACCAGCCACGATGGGAAGGATGTGAGGAAGTACCCGATTCCGCAAGGGAAGCATGTGCTGGTGCAAGAGAGCGATTTTGTCAAGGCGGGTGAGCGACTCTCGGATGGTGCAATTGATCCTCATGACATCCTGCTCATCAAGGGCGTCGGCGCCGTGCAGGAGTACTTGGTGAATGAAATCCAGGAAGTCTACCGTATCCAGGGCGTGAAAATCAATGACAAGCATATTGAGATCATTGTCCGCCAGATGATGCAGAAGGTGAGCGTTGTCGACTCGGGCGACACGAAGTTCCTCGAGAATGACCACGTTGACAAGCTAAGGTTTGAGGAGGAGAACGAAGGTCTCCGTGATAAGGTTGTCATCGTGAACAAAGGCGATTCAAAGCTCAAGAACGGACAGATTGCCCCCAAGAAGAAGGTCCGTGAGGCCAACGGTGAACTTCGGAAACGGGCGAAGAAGGTTGCCGAATACCGTGATGCAGAAGCGGCAACATCCGAGCCTGTACTGCTTGGTATCACCTCTGCAGCACTCTCAACAGACAGCTTCATCTCGGCGGCTTCGTTCCAGGAAACCACCAAGGTTCTGACAGACGCAGCAATCGAAGGGAAAGTTGATTACTTGCTGGGTTTGAAGGAGAACGTGATTATGGGACACCTCATCCCGGCCGGCACGGGCATCAAGGAATTCAGAGATATCATCGTAACCTCCAGGGACAGTGGTGGTGCTGTTGAAGAGACGCCAGAGGTTGAGGAAGAACTCGTCCCGCGGGGCAAGTCAAAGCAGAAGGTGTCTGCAACGCAAGTGAACTTATGAGGTAGGAATATTGGGGCTTTTCTTGACATCAGGCTTCTTTTTTTGTAAATTCTAAGACTTTCCCTAAGAGAGTCAACAACCAGGTTTTCACGGAGCAAAGATTGCCTACAATTAATCAGCTTGTTAGGAAGAGCCGAAGAAAAGTAACTTGGAAGAGCAAAGCGCCGGCCATGGGCGGAAGCCCACAGAAGCGAGGCGTATGTACCCGTGTGTACACGACCACACCCAAGAAGCCGAATTCAGCACTGCGCAAAGTGGCACGTGTGAGATTGACGAATGGAATTGAGGTAACTGCTTACATCCCTGGTGAGGGTCATAACCTTCAAGAGCACTCAATTGTCATGATTCGTGGGGGGAGGGTGAAGGATCTTCCAGGAGTCCGCTATCATATCATCCGCGGTACGCTTGATACAGCTGGCGTTGCAGATCGAAAGCAGGGCCGTTCAAAGTACGGTGCGAAGAGAGCGAAGTAATCACATTATCCCAGAATAAGTTCCAGTGAGAAAGAAGAGAGCATCAGGACGGGCCATTTCCCCTGACTCGAAGTACGGAGACACATTGGTGTCGCAGTTCATCAACTGTGTTATGAAAAAGGGGAAGAAGCACCTTGCCAGGCGAATCATCTACGACTCGTTCTCTATTATTGAAGAGAGGACGAAGAACCCCGGTGTGGAGGTCTTCAAGAAGGCTGTTAACAATACAAGACCCATTCTTGAGGTTCGGGCTCGCCGCGTTGGTGGGGCCACCTATCAGGTGCCGACAGAAGTCAGACCGAGCCGAAGCCTTGCTCTTGCGATACGCTGGTTGATATCGTACGCCAATGATCGCAAAGACAAATCAATGTCACAGAAGCTTGCGGCAGAGTTCATTGCGGCCTCGAATGGCGAAGGCAATGCGATCAAGAAGAAGGAAGATACGCACAAGATGGCAGAGGCCAACAAGGCCTTCGCTCATTTCAAGTGGTAGTGAAGGTAGAGTAGGAGTTTATGCCAAGACAGTACCCGCTCGAGCGGACCAGGGACATAGGAATTAGCGCCCATATTGACGCCGGTAAGACGACAACAACCGAGCGCATTCTCTTCTACACGGGTGTGCTGCACCGGATGGGGGAAGTTCACGATGGCGCTGCCACTATGGACTGGATGGAGCAGGAGAAAGAGCGCGGAATTACCATCACCTCCGCCGCGACAACATGCTTCTGGAATAACCATCGTATCAACATCATTGATACACCTGGGCATGTTGACTTTACTGTCGAGGTTGAGCGTTCGTTGCGCGTGCTTGACGGCGCAATTGCCTTGTTCTGCTCCGTTGGTGGCGTTGAGCCGCAGTCGGAGACTGTGTGGCGCCAGATGGACAAGTACGGTGTTCCCCGCATCGCGTTCGTGAACAAGATGGATCGCGTGGGTGCCGACTTCCTCGGTGCGGTACGGATGATGAAAGATCGTCTTAGCGCGAATGCCGTTCCCATTCAGCTCCCGGTTGGCGAGGGAGATATCTTCGCCGGCATCATCGATCTTGTGACCATGAAGGCGAGGATGTACAAAGAGTCTTCGCTCGGAACAGATTGGGAAGATATCGACATTCCGCATGACATGGAGGCGGTGGCCCGTGAGTATCGCGCAAAGATGCTTGAAGCTGTGGCCGATGAGGACGACTCGCTCCTGGAGAAATACCTGGAAGGCAAAGAGATCACTCCCAAAGAGATCATGGCTGTGCTGCGCCGCGCTGCCTTGAAGGTGAGCATTGTTCCGGTTCTATGCGGTTCGTCTTTCAAGAACAAAGGTGTGCAGTCGTTGCTTGACGCAGTGATCGATTATCTGCCTTCGCCGTTGGACCTGAACAACGCCACGCTCGTTGGTCACCATGTGAATATGAAGGACCACATCGAGAGGAAAGTATCGGACAGCGAGAACTTCACGGCGCTGGCGTTCAAGATCATGACGGATCCATTCGTTGGGAAGTTGACATACTTCCGCGTATACTCCGGAACACTCAAGGCTGGCTCATACATTTACAATTCGGTGTCTGAAAAGAAGGAGCGCATTAGCCGTATCCTGCGCATGCATGCAAACACCCGTGAGGATGTTGAAGAGGCGTACACAGGTGACATTGTTGCCGCTGTCGGCTTGAAGTTCACGCGGACCGGCGACACGTTGTGCGACGAGGCCGATCCAATCATCCTCGAGAAGATGACGTTTCCCGATCCTGTTATCCATGTCGCGATCGAGCCGAAGACGAAGGCGGACCAGGAGAAGATGGGCGAGGCTATGGCGAAGCTTGCCGAGGAAGACCCGACGCTCCGGATTTCTACCAACGAGGAGACGGGTCAGACTATTATCAGCGGCATGGGTGAATTGCACCTGGAGATTATTGTTGACCGTATGAAGCGCGAGTTCCGCGTCGAGGCGAACATTGGTAAACCTCAGGTTGCCTACAAGGAAACGATCCGAAAGAAGGTCGAGGCCGAAGGCAAGTTCGTGCGTCAGTCCGGCGGGCGGGGGCAGTATGGCCATGTGTGGATCGAGATGGAGCCGAACGAGAAGGGCAAGGGCTTCGTGTTCGAGAATGCAATCGTGGGCGGCGTGATCCCCAAAGAGTATATCAGGCCTGTGGAGCAGGGTATTGTCGAGGCGATGAAGAATGGGGTGCTCGCAGGTTATCCTGTCGAGGATGTGAAGGTGAAGCTGTTTGAGGGTTCGTACCACGATGTCGACTCCTCCGAAATGGCGTTTAAGGTTGCAGGTTCAATTGCGTTCAAAGAGGCGGCGCGAAAAGCACACCCTATCTTGCTTGAGCCAATCATGGCCGTGGAAGTTGTCACGCCCGAAGAGTACATGGGTGACGTTATTGGCGACTTGAACTCCCGCCGAGGAAAGATTGAAGGCATAACACCTCGGAAGGATGCACAGGTGATCAAGGCTGCCGTTCCACTCTCGGAGATGTTTGGGTACTCCACCATTCTGAGATCCATGACGCAGGGCCGTGCAATCTATAGCATGGAGCTTTCGCATTACGATGAAGTGCCCAAGAGCGTGGCTGACCAGATCATAGAGAAGGTGAAAGGAAAGAAGTATTTCCAGGATTTTGGATTGAAAAAAAAGGATTTTTAGAAATAGTAAAGGAGATGGTAGAGCAGGGAAGAAATCTCTATATTCTCGATCCCAAAGGAGAAGATATTCGTACGGTAGATATCC